>NZ_CAJODJ010000004.1:0-65530 GCF_905233225.1 Methanobrevibacter sp. UBA212 | reverse complement strand
CTACCCACTCAATGGATAGTCAAATGAGATTAGCTGAAGTAGATATTGTAGACAGTGAAGGAAACCTCATTAAAAAATTCTAAATTTAAGGGGGTTTTTTATAAATGATTGTATTTAACGAAGATGGCTGTATAAAATGTGGTGCTTGTGAAGGTACTTGCCCTACATCAGCTATTGATGTAACACCTAATGCTATTATTCACTGTGACACTTGTGGTGAAGAACCTAAATGTGCTGACGTTTGCCCACAAGGAGCATTAAAAGTAGAAGAATTCGAAATTGCTGAAGGTATTATTCAACCAAGATTAGTATTCAATTCTATTTTATGTGATTCCTGTGGTAAATGTGAAGAAGTTTGTCCACAAGAAACCATTAAAGTCACTGGTGAAAAATTAAAAGAAGTTGAAGGTTTCTGTGTAATGTGTCAAAAATGTGTTGACATTTGCCCAGTCGATGTAATTGGTGTTCCAGGTATTAAAGAACCTGCTGAATATGAATTAGATCTTGATGGTAAAGGACCTGTTTACATCAAAGATTGTGTTGGATGTGGAACTTGTGTAGAACCTTGTCCTGTAAACGCAATTACTCTTGAAGAAGTCGGCAGTCCTGTTACTGTAGGTGACGATTGTATCAGATGTGGTTTATGTTCTCAAACCTGTCCTTGGAATGCAATATTCATTGCTGAGAAAAAACCTATCAAACGTACAAAAGAAATCAAATCTTTCACTTTCGATTCAGCTAAATGTATTGGATGTAACACTTGTGTCGAAGCATGTCCTGGTGATTTCATCGCTGCAAACAGTGCTAGTTTAACTGTTGCAATTCCTAGTGTCTGTGCTGCATGTGGTTTATGTGTAAACCTCTGTCCTGTTGACGCATTAGAAATTGATGTGGAATGGGGTGAAGGTGCTCCTGTAGATGCAGAAGGTATTGGAAGAGATGTAGAAAAATGTGACTTCATCGGTGCATGTGCAAACAAATGTCCTACTGAAGCTATTCGTGTAGTTACCAAAACTGGTATGTGCTGCCCTGCTTTAGAGGAAACAGATTTAGAGCCATCATTTGCTAGCTGTATTAGATGTGGTGCTTGTGCTTCCATGTGTTCTAACGATGCATTGAAAGTAGAACAATATGAAGTAACCATTAACGGCGAACCTGTCATTAGAGACAGAATTGCATTCAACCCATCTAAATGTGATCAATGTGGTGACTGTATCGAAGCTTGTCCTTATGACATGATTCACAAAACAGACAATCCTAAATTACCAATTGCAGGATTCTGTACCCTTTGTGGTCAATGTATTGAGGCATGTCCTGAAGACGCATTATGTTACAAATAGGTGTGTTAACACACCTTACTTTTTTCTTTTTTTTAAAAAACTAGTTATAATTTATTCATTACTACTTTTCCATTGACTATTGTCATTATTGGCAGTCCTTTATATTCCCAACCGTCAAATGGAGAGTATTCTGCTTTTGTTTTAAATTCTGAAATGTCAAATTTGCCTTCCCGTTTCAAGTCAATAACTGTAAAGTCGGCATCATAGCCAATTTCTATTTTTCCTTTGCTGTTCAATCCGTAGACTTTGGCCGCATTTTCGCTGAAAATCTTAGGAATCAGCTTGAAGTCAAGATTTCCATTGTTAACTTCAGTTAAAAGCAGAGGCACTACAGTTTCAAGGTTTGGTATTCCCGGAGATGATGCCCAGGTTCCTTTTGTTTTGTCTTCAAGTGTATGAGGGGCATGGTCGGTTCCGATTATTGACTCCTCATCCAGATTTCCGATTCTCACGCTGTCCGCTTCAGGTCTTAGTGGAGGATTGGTTTTTATGAATGTGCCATATATATTGTATGCTGAATTATCAAGCAGCAAATGATGTGGTGTAAATTCCCAGCTTATAGGCATGCTTTTACTTGCACTTTTTGCAATACTTAGTGATTTGCTTGAGCTTAGATGACATATATGCAGACGTAAGTCATTGGCCCTTGCAAGTTCGATTGCCTGTTTCACGGATTCGTCCTCAGATTTGGTTGGTCGGGCGTAGGTATAGTCAATGGCAGGATTTTCCTCATTCAGTTTCAGCCTTTCGGTTTCTGATTCGACTATGGATTTTTTTTCACAGTGTGTAGCAACAAGCCCGTTATATGAGGTGGTTTCCTTGAGAATGGACAGGTCATGGAATATTTTTTCCAGGCTTTCATCGCTTTCAAGGTCCATGAACACCTTGACTGAAATCGGATTCAGCTTCATCATCTTTTTCATTTCATCCAGATTGCTGTGGCCGACTTGAAGTTCAAAGTTAACGACGGACTTGCTTTTGGCTATTTTGATTTTTTCTTCAAGTGCCCTGTATGTGTTTGTCTTTGGAAGGGTGTTCGGCATATCTATCACTGTTGCAAATCCCCCGTTTGCGGCAGCCATGCTTCCGGTTTTGAAGTCTTCCTTTTGGGTTAGTCCAGGATCTCTGAAGTGTATATGTGGATCAATAAAGCCTGGGAGCACATAATTGCCTTCGATGTCAATAGTTTCTGCGGCTTCTAGCGGTGTTTTTGAAATTCCGGTTATCTTTCCATCATCGACTTTTATGAAATGTTCTCCAACTTCATCAACTAATCTACAATTTTTTAAAACTAAATCCATAATAATCACCTGCTTGTTTCAATATTTGTCATTTCTATTTTTAAAAGATAACTTTTTTTAATTTAAAAAAATAAATTTTCTATTATGTCTCAAATTTCAAATATTCTCAAAAGGGATAAAGAGTTATTCTACAATGATTTGAATGCCGAATGTGAAATTTCAGATAATTCCTCAGATACTGTTCTGGTGTCCGATTTCACAGAATATAATCCTTTGCACAATGGCCATTATCACTGCATGAAAAATGCAAAGGACATGTTTCCCGAGTCATTATTTGTAGCTATTGTGCCTGGCCTCTTTGAAAGAAGCGGGAGGGGCATACCATATATACTGCCTCGCGAAGTGCGGGCGGAAATTGCGGTTTCTGTAGGGGCGGACATAGTTGTTGAAGGTCCTCCGATGGGAATCATGGGATCCGGACAGTATTCCCTGTGTCTGTGCAGGATGTTTCAGGCATTGAATACTGATTATATTCCTAGAGGTTACAAGCCCGTTGACGGAATGGATGAGATATTGAGAAGAATTAATTTGGGCCATCATGTTGCCTCAAAACCTTATAAGATAGTGGATAAGACAACCAATGAAATTCTTATGAGGGGCAAGCTTGAGGAGGACAATTACGTGATAACATCGTTTTCGAATTCCCTTTCAAAAATAGGCTTTGACTATGCTGGCAAATTCGTTTTTGTTGAGAGGATTGAAGGCGTAAGCGGCACACTGATTCGCCAAAGCATTTTGGAGGATGATTTTGACAATGTTTTGGATATGATGCCTCAAAAAACCATTGAGGTTTTAAAAAGAGAAATTAAAAACGATGGAATAATATACGGCATCAGGGATGAGGAAGCCATTTTAGACACCGCAAACACTTATTCTTTTGAAGAGCTCTCATCTTTGAATTTGTTCAATGAGAAGCTGGCCGAAAACATAATTGTCAATAGGCCGTTTGATGATATGGAATCATTGGAAAAATCAATACTTCAAGGATTTTCTTCCCATTTTAAACAAAGGGTCTTGAGCATATTGGAAAATCCAATTCCAAAAAAAGTAATATCCCAATATATTGACAGATATCCGTCAAATATCAGGGTTTTAGCTTATAAAGATAAAAAAAGTTTAAAAAAATTTAAAGAAAAAGTCCGCAATGAAAAAATTTCATTATACTGATGGAGGCGGACTTACCATATTGTTGATTACATTCTGTGGGTTTGAAAGCCCGTAAATAGCTTCCATGAATGTTGGATAATATGAATGTAATATGAATACATATATCAGGTAGTATATTACAACCAAGATTATTATAACTAATAATACTGTTAAAATGATGTCAACAGCACTCATAGACTCTTTTTCTTCCTGATAGTTCAAGTTATGGATATTTTTGTCCTTGCCTTTTCTGCCGCCTTCTTTTTCAGCTAGAATTTCAGCTCGGATTCTAGCTTCCATTTCTTCTGGAGTTTCATGTGCAGGGGCTCGTTTTTGATCTTTCAAGAGGGTTTCTTCCCTTTCAGGATATTCCTTTCTGGTTAATGAGCCATATTGCTCTTCATCTTTAGCCAATTGTTCGCCTAAAGGAACATTGTCATCGAAGTATAAGTCATCCAAATATTTTTCATATTTGTCTTCCAAATCCCTTCTGGCAGTTGTTGGTTCCGGCTCGTATGAATGGTCCGGATAAATGAATTCATCCTGTACGCCAGGAGCTTGTTGTGGAATTTCATTTTGTTGAATAGGTACTTCGTTTTGTGCAATTTGTGGTTCTTGAGAGATTGGGCGCTGTTCTACTTGAGGTTGAACAGGTTCCCTTTCATATGAGCTTTCAGGGCCCGGACTATACTCAATATTATCCTTTATGTTATACGGGGAATCATCGCGAATTTGCTTGATTTCCTGAACTTCAGGTGCCGGAGGCACTTCCTCAGCAACATTTTGTGTTTGATATATACTTTCTTCGGCAGGCTGCTTATTGAGTCTTACAGGTTCAGTTTTCACAGGTTCACTTTGAGCAGGTTGTGCTGCTTTATTTTGAGATTCAAGCCCAATGATTTTTTCTAAGCATTCTTTACAATAAATTTTGCCGCCAAGTTCTAATCCACATTCTTTACAAACTGATTTTCCGCATATTGCACATGAATCTGTGCCGTCTCTGTCAGGATGATAATAGCATTCCATAAATTACACTCTCATAACGAATTAATATATATTAATTTTAATATATGTTTTTTTTATTTATATAAAACTTTTCATTGTTTAGTTTTTTCGACGATTTTTTCGACAACTATTTCAGAAGCAATCAAATCATCGACTGTTGCAAGAAAAGAACCTAATTTTTCACTGTTTATTTCATATTCGATAGCATCATTGTTTAATCTTGATTTAAGGTAGTTTTCATTGTCAACTTCAAGGGAATCAAACACTACCTTTGCATCATCTGCACTTTTATATTTGAAAGTAAGATCTCCGCTGATTTTCATATCTTATTATATATTGTTTATTGCCTAAAATATTTTAGGTGGCAAAAATTTCAAAAATATGGTAACCTTTATTAATGACTTAATCAATATATTTAAGTATTCTATTATATTACGATATAATTTTTATATAGCTATTATTGAAAATTCACTATTTTCAGCTATTTTTAATTAAAAACAATTTATATTTATTTCGGAGGAATAATAATGGTTCGTGCTTACACAAGAAGAGATTATATTAGAAAAACCCCAAATTCAAGAATCGTACAATACGATATGGGAAACTTAAAAGAAGAATTTCCAGTATCTTTAAGTTTAGCTGTTAAAAAACCGGCTCAAATCAGACACAACTCTTTAGAAGCAGCAAGGATTGCTTCTAACAGATTGATGCAAAGGGCTGCTGGTAGAATGGGATACCACTTAAAATTAAGAGTATACCCACACCAAATCGTAAGGGAAAACCCAATGGCAACCGGTGCAGGTGCAGATAGGGTACAAAGCGGTATGAGAAACGCTTTCGGTAAACCTATTTCCGTTGAAGCTATCGTTAAAAAAGGTCAAAAGATAATCACTATTGACTGTAACGCTAAAAACTTTGAAGAAGCTAAAGTTGCACTCAAAAGAGCAGGTATGAAATTACCGGTTCCATGTAAAATAGTTGTCGACAAAGGCGAAGAATTAATTAAATAGATTATTTAATTAATCTTTTTTTACTCTTTTTTTATTTTAGAATTAGTTTTTTTTTCTGATTTTAAAAAATTTAAAAAAAGATGATTTGTTTTAATCATCTTTTCGTTTTCTTAAATATCCAATTATAAATGCTAAAAACATTATTAGCACAATAATGGTTGCGGGTACGGTATATTCATTTGAAATTATTGACTTTATTGGAGAAAGTTCACGTGCTGATGCATCATTTTGTGAAGACTCTCCGTTGTCCAGTTCGGACTTGTCCCCTAGATTGCCTTCATTTCTTATTTCACTTGATGAATTTGTTCTAACTGCATTTTCAATATTTTCTGCATTATTTTTATTGCTGTTTGAACTTGTATGAATCGGAAGTGAATTTTGAGAATTTGAAGTATCCAGATTTTCTTTGATATTGTTCTCTTCATTTAAATTACTTTCACCTTTATTTTCATTTACATGATCTTGATTTGGATTGCGATTGTCATTAGTTTCAGTTACTGGGTTTTGGTTTGAATCTTTTTCATTGTTGTTTTTTGGAATGTTTGCTGTATTGTCGCTTTTTTGCACGGACTTTCCATGCTGTATGACAATTTGTGGTTTTCTTATGGTAGGGTTCTGGGTGATTTCGTTGCTTACTTTACCGTTATTTGTGGTAATTTTTGAAGAGGGTCCCATTGAATTGCCTCTTTCAATGATGTTTCCCTCGTAGGTATAAACGTCTACGGCATCCCTATTGTACTGGTTTGTGTTGTTTGAAATGTTATTTCCAATAAGTATGCTGTCTCCCCTAAGCACATATATTCCAGATCCTTGTCCATATCTTGCAGTAATGGTATATGGCACATAATTGTCTGATACGGTACTGTTGGCCATGTTAATTCCATCGTTTGCGATGATTGCACCTCCATGACGTGCGCTATTGCCAGTAAATGTGGAATTATTGATATTCAATGCATAATGCACTGTGGAATATTGGCTGTCGTCTCCTGCAGATACTGCTCCTCCTTCATATTTTGCAGAATTGTTTCTAAAAATTGAAGATTCAATGGTCAGGTTCCCGTCAGTGACTCTAACGGCACCTCCATTTCCGGCATAATTGCCTCCTGCAGCGCTGGATAATGCAGCAACATTGTTTTCAAATATTGATTTTTCAATATATGTATCTCCTTGGATTCTTAAGGCTCCGCCTTGGCGTTTAGCAGTATTTTTGGTGAATGTACAATTGATTATATTTGTTTGGCCATTAAGAACATATGCGGCTGCACCATTATATTCAGCCTTATTGTTTTTAAAGGTGGAGTTGATAATATTTGCTCCGTTATGGGAGTTTATTCCCCCTCCTGTGCCTCCGAAATTATTTTCAAATGTACAATTGACCACATCCAAATGGCCTTCGCTCCTTACAACGCCTCCCACTGTTGAATCAGAATCATCGTAATTTATTCCATTTTTGAATGTTAAACCATGCAATGATAAATAATTTGTTTGTTTACTTGAATAAAAAAACCAACCATTATTGTTAGCATCTAATGTTACCTCTCCATCATATGACTTGATGACTAATGAATTGGAGATTTCCATTTCGATTTCTTCATATGTTCCGGCATGTATGAATATTGTTGCAGGTTTTTTTCCGGCATTTGCAGTGTTGACTGCCTCCTTGATTGTTTTGTAGGGGTGGTCATAACTGCCGTTTCCGGAAACCTCTACATCATGCTTTACATATATTTCATCACCATCAAAATCGGTTGTTTCACTATCTGGAGATATCTGTGAATTAGAAGTTCCGTTTAGATGGTCTATTTCATTAGCGGATATCATGTTAATGCTAATCAATGCTAAAAAAACAATAGCTAAAATCACTATTAGTTTTTTGGGTTTTGTATCCATTATTTTTTAATCTCCTTTTTTAAATCAGTTATTTGTATTAATTCTGCCGATTAATACATATTTAATTTTAAAGTAATAACTATATAAAGATTTTTAAAGTATTACTTGTTGTTATTTCTTATTTTCTTAAAATAAGCTTATTTAGTTATATTTAAATCAAATAGGACGCTATTGACTAATTTTATAAATCGCTAGCAAGTAATAAGAAAATTAATATTTTTTTCAAATGGGGTGGAACGGAGTTTGGTTTGAAAGAAAAAAAGTGAATAAGGAATTATATTCCTTATTTGACAATAATTTTAATTTTTTTGGATGATGCGATATAATTTGCATTTCCTTTGAATTTTATAACTGCGGTGTATTTTCCTTTTTTAGTTAACTTTTTGATTTTAAAGGTTGCTTTACCTTTAGCATTTGTTTTTGCTTTGTAAGTTTTTCCTTTAATTTTTAGAGTGACTTGAACCTTTTTAATAGGTTTTTTACCAGATTTTAAAGTTATTGTGTATTTTTTAGTTTTTTTCTTGGCTTTAAAGGCTTTCTTTTTGGCAGTTATTTTGGTTGCTGCTTGTTTGGCATTGGTTTTACTTTGTGATGGTGTTGGAGTTGGATTTGTGTTGTTGGTTGTTTCATTTTGCTGAGGTTCTGTTGAATTGTCTGCATCCGGAATTTCTTTAATTTCAAAGGTAGCATTGACTTCCTTATCTGCCCATCCGTCAACATTTTCCAATTTGACCTTGATGGTGTAATTACCTGCAGGATATGATTTTGTATAATTGATTTCATTGTCTTTGGTGACTTTTCCGGTTTCAATTAACTTATTGTCAGCATCATATATCTTCCAGATGTAATTGCATGTTTCAGGGCCATTGACAACTTCTAATGTCAAGTTCAACTTTTCGCCGACGGTCACATCGTTGGCAATAATGTAGAATTCAGTGATATTGATGGAAGCGTTAACTGTAATATTTGCCTTTTCATCATCGTCAGTCAAAACCCTTATAGTATCTTCTCCGCTTTGCTTAATATTTAATTTGAAACTGCCAATTCCATCACGGATGACAAGAGAATTTGGGATTAGGGAATTTTTATCGGAAGTTATGTTAACGGCAAAATCGGGCATTATGGCAGTTTCTCCGGTAACGTTGTCCTTAAAGCTGATGGTGTAGATTGAATTGCTTGTAGGGGTTTCGTCCCCCTCAACTGTCATTAAAATGATTTGGGATGGGGGTGTTTTGATACCTATTTTACTAAAATCAGGATTATTGGATCCCCAGTAATTATCTTCAAAGTTTGCAATTCTATACTGTACCAGTACTCCGCTTTTTGACCTTACCTTGTTGTTTTCAAATATTGAATTTTGAATTGTCAACTCGCTGCTGGAATCCTGGAAGTTGCTGATTACCGCATAGTTGTTAGCAATGTTTCCTTTAAATATTGAATTTTTGATGAAGTATTTGGAGCCGTAACCTGGGGAGTAAAGGATTGCTCCACCATTTCTTTTTGCATCATTGTTAATGAAGATGTTGTTTTCAATTGGAGATCCGTAGTTTCCCAATGATTTGGACGCATATATTGCTCCGCCGTCTTTTCCGGCCACATTTCCTATGAATGTGTTGTTGGTAAATGGATGGTCTCTGTCATTTTGCATGTCAATGTTTATGTATAATGCTCCACAATCTTCTTCTGCGCTGTTTTCTATAAATCTGTTGTTTATGAAAGTGCTTTTGGAATTGTAACAGTATATAGCTCCGGAATTTTTTGCAGAATTCCTTTCGAAAGTATTGTTTATATAAACGCTTTCAGCACCGTCACGTATGGCTCCAGATCCATATGTTCCAGTATTTTTAATGAATTTTGAGTTGTATATTTTCATGGTTCCTGATTCGGCATGAATTGCGGCACCATGTGCGGAATTTGATTCTGCAATTATGATGTTATTTTCAAAAAGGCTGTTGTGTATTGTGATTTCACTATTTGAACTTGCTGCCTTGATCATTCCCTGTGCGGAATTTTTGGTCTTGATTTTGTTGTTTGTTGCATTGACATTATACAATGTCAATTTTCCATTGTTGTATATTAGGGCATTTGCATATGTTATGGTGTATGTTGTGCTGATTTCAACGAAATTGTTGTCGAATACAGTATTTTTTATGATTAGTTCGTTTGTGTTTTCGATTAATCCATAAGTTGTTTGTGTATTTGATGTAATTTTTGAGTCAACAAATCTGCTGTCTGTGATGGTCATCTGTCCCTTGTTGCAGATGGAAGCGCCTATACTTTCCTTGCCTGTGCCTCCGGCTTGCTTAACTGTGGTGAATATGATGTTGTTTAAAACAGCTATTCCGTTGTTTCTGATTGTTGCATCTTCGCGATTGCTGTTGAATTGATTGTAGTTTCCGTAATCGCTAATTAAGACAATGTTGTTCAATGTTAAATTGCCTGTAGTGGTGATGTCGAACAATTTGGTTAGGTTTGTACTGTTGATTGTATGTCCGTTACCGTTGATTGTCACGGTCTTGTTTATTAAGATTCCTTTTTCTAATCCGACATCAATATCCTTATCGAAGGTATAGTTTTTTTCTAGGTTGATTTCATTGCCTTTTTTGATTTCATCATTCAGGTCTTTATATGTTCCTTTGGTATCATCAGCATTTAAAATGCTACAATCTGATGGTGATTCTTGTATTGTCTCTAAATCTGTATTGTCATCAGCAGATATTGTTTGATTTTCCATGTTGGCATCTGCCGCAGATATTGTGCCTATCGCAATGATAAACGCCAATATAATCATCAGAATAATGCTTGATTTTTTAAGCATGAATCTCATTGTCATAATCTCCTTTTTATTAAATTTTAATAATATTGTATTAAATTATTCATAAAAAAATAAAATTTATTAATACATTAAATCATTTTTTCATTTGATGTATTTAAATGTTTTTTAAGTATTACTGTTTAAATTTGTTATTTTTCAAATGATTAACTAGTTAGCATTTAATTTATAATTTAAAATAATTTAAATCGAATATGCTATTTTAAGTTGGTATGATTCTATTTTTAAAATTTTAAAAGAATTAGGTGAGGAATCAATATAAATTTTTTCTGATATTTATTACTTAAAAAATAGTAAAAAAATAATGATTGTCAGTCATTATTTTTTAATAATCAGTTTTGTTTTTATGGTTTTGGCATTATATAATTTATTTCCTGCAAATTTGATTGTTACTGTGTATTTTCCTTTCTTCTTTAGGTTTATTTTAACAGTTGCAACACCCTTTTTGTTGGTTTTGGCTTTGTATGTTTTACCTTTTATTTTAAAGGTAATTTTTGCACCGGATATTGCTTTTCCTTTGTTTGTCTTAAGTGTTGCAGTCAATTTTTTCTTTTTGGCTTTGACCTTGTATGTTTTCTTCTTTGATGTTAATTTTGGAGTTGTTTTAATTGTTACTTTTGTTTCTGCGGGTGTGCTTTTGTTTTCCGGTTTGTCTGTCTCTTTGTTTTGGGTCTGCATTTCTATTACAATGATGTTTTGCAGTGCAAGGACTGTTCCACCGGTTGAGATGAATCTTATGGTATTTTCTGATTTTATGCTGTTGTTCAAATCAACTTTGAAAACGCCATTGTGCTGTGTATTTGAATATTGCTCCCAAATGTTGCTGTAGGTTTGATTGTTTATTTTCAGGTCTGCATCGCCGTTGTTGGCGCTGGATGCGAAAATGTAGACTGTGGAATTTGAAATGTTTTCCGGAAGGTCAACATTGATAGTGCTTACAGATTCAACTGGCCTGTCTGCCAGGTTATATGAATTTAAAAGCAGGTCTGCATTGTTGCATATGATAATGTTTTTCAAGCTGTTGCTGTTTGTGGTATTGTATAGTGTTATCAATGTTGATGGATATACTGCAGTCAATCTGCTTTCCTTTTTAATGGTGAGTGAATTCTGGCCTTTATATATCAAATCGCTCACGTCATATATCAATAGTCCATATCCGTATTTTCCGCTTGTTCCTAAATTAGATTGGTCTTTATATCTTCCGACCATTTTGCTTTCGATGTTTCTTCCATTAAATGTCAATGAGAGGTTTGGATAATCTGAGGTGCTGGTTTTGTCCCAATTGTATGAAATGTATAGGAATGCGTTTATGATGTTGGAATTTTCTGGAAGTGTTATTTCCCAATTGTCTATTCTGTTTGTCTGTCCGAGCTCAAGATATGTTGAATCTTCCTGTATCTGGATTAAAATGTCTCCACTTATTGTGTTTTGGTAGTTGAACTCACTGATATTGTTTGGATAAGCATAATCCTTTCCGAGATATCCGTTGTATCTAAGTGGGACGATCAGGCTTGAGTTGGCTACACATCTATCGTTTTGATAGATTGCAAGTGTGTAGTTTATGTTCTGGTTTTGTGCTCCTGCAACTGTTGTCTCATCAATCGACCTAGCTGTTTTGTCGGTTAAATGGATTTTAATCCAATCAGTTGTCAGGTACTGTGTTGCATTTGCGACCTCCTTGCCGTCGGCAAACAATCTGAGGCTATAGGTTCCTGTTCTGTTTATCTTCACATTGGCAGTCAGAGTATTGTTTGTTCCAGCATATGCTGTGTTTGCATATTCAGTTTCGAGTTTGATTTGTGTTTTTTCCTTGACTAAAGGATGGGAGAGAATTAAAATGTTTTGTAGGGAAAGGATTGTTCCTCCTGTGGATATGAATGTTATTCTATTTGAAGTTTGGAGGAGGCTTGTCACATCTGCAATGAATGCTCCGTGATAGTTTGTGCCGGTTGAGTTTTCCCATATGTTTTTATAGAGTGCATTGTTGAATTTCAAGTCGGCTTCGTCAACTCCCGCTCCTGCCGCAAATGAGTATAATGTTGCTTTGGTAATGTTTGTAAGGTCTGAAAGTATAATTTGTGTATTGGCTTCAATTGGTCGGTTTGCTAAATTATATGAATTAAAAAGTAAATCGGCACTGTTTTTAATATAAACGGTTTTTAATGTTTCGCTGCCGGTTGTATTGAAGAAGCTTATTAATGTTGGAGGATATACTGGGGTTAGATCCTTTTCTTTTTCAAGCTTGAGAGTATTTCTTCCGTTTCTGATGCAATCGGTAACATTGTAGATTAGAACGCCGTAACCCAGTGTTCCATAACTTCCGACATTTGCCTGATCCTTGTATTTTCCAATGACTCTGTTGTTGATGTTCACGTCATTGAAAATTAGGTTAAATTCTGGATATGGTCCTGTGGTGGTCTTGTCCCAATTATAGGGAACATATAATAATCCTTCTGTAAATTGAGATGTTGAAGATAAGACTGTTCTCCATTCATATTCCTTTTTAGTTACTGATGCACCGATATAGGTTGTATCATCCTGTGTTTGAATCATGATGTCTCCGTTAATTGTTGTGGTATAGTTGAATTCGACATCGGTAATCGGATATCCGTACTCTTTTCCCAGATATCCGTTGTAGAGTAACGGCACAATGAGAGTCTTGTTGCCAATCAGATCCTCATTTCTATAAACATAAACGGTATAGTTTATTTGCTTGTTGTTTGCTCCGGCAACTGTTGTATCATCAATCGGTCTTATGGTATTGTCAGTAAATATTATTTCTTTTGGTGTTCTGCTCAGCTCCTGAATGCTATTGCCAATTTCAATGCCGTCTGCATAAAATTTAACTTCATATATTCCAAAATCTTTGTTTACAAAAACTTTTGTGATTATGGAGTTGTTTGTTCCTGCAAATGCGGTATTTTCATATTCGGTTATGATTTCAATATTTGCGCTTAAGAAAATGACTGTTACATTTACTTTTAATTTGATGCTTCCGAATGTAAGCATATCATCTCCCTTATCAATTGGCACATAGATATAGTATCCGATTCCATTGTTGAGTGGGACTGGAGTTGATGTTGCGAGGTTATTTGATTGCACATCAATGTAATAATCATATATTGAATTGTCCTTTATTTTTAAACCGGTGTTAACTTTATTTAGGGTTATATTGTATATGGTTTCCCTTTCGTTAACTTCTGTCGGGCCGGTTACATTCAGCACAATGTATGTCGGTGTTGAACTTGTTGAAGCTATATCCCTAAAGTCAGGGTCATTTGTTCCCCAGTAATTTTCATCAATGTTTGTTTTGAATGTTGGGGAATCAATCAATTTGTATGGGGCAGTGTTTTTGAGGAAAAGGTTATTGTTTACATTCAATGTTCCAGACCCCTTATTTTGAATGATGTATTTGTCCAATTTGTTTGAATCAAACACGTTTTTGACTATTGTTATATTGTCTGCTGATGATGTAATAGCTGCATCGTTAAATTCGTTTGTTTTAAAGAGAGTATTGTTTATTAATAGTTTGTTCCCATTGGCAGATATTATTCCCAAACGCGGAGAATTGCCTGAAAACAGTGCGGTATTGTTTTCAAATAGGCTGTTCTTAATTGTCAAATTTCCGTTTTCGCTTCTTATAAGTCCTCTAAAGACAGGCTGTGCTGAAGAGGTGTATCGGACATCATTGTTTGTGACGGTTATGTTGTCTAGAATAACTGCGGCGTTAGCATCATTAAATAATATTGTTGAGATTTCATGATTGTTTCCGAATCTGTTTGTCGGAGTGAATCTGTTGTTGTCAAAGATAGTATTTGATATGCTTACCTGTCCGTGATTGTCGATGAATCCTCTCACGTTTATGTTATGCATATTTGTAGTTGCCGTTGTGCTTATTTCAAATTCGGAATCGATAAAGTTGCTGTCTGTTATTGTCAGAGTTCCTGCATTGTAGATGTCTCTGAAATAACCGCTGCCAGTTTGTGAAATTGTTCTTGATGATGTGAAATTGACATTTTTGAATATCAGTTCTCCCTGGTTGTTGATTATTGATGTGTCTCCGTTGAATGTGTTTTTGATGCATATATTATTTAAAATGAGTTTGGCATTGTTTTTAATGTTGAATATTGATAGGATGCCATTTCCGTCTATGGTGAAATTGTTTCCGTTTATTGTTGTGTTTTTCACGATGTCAATACCGTTTTTCAATGAAAAATCATATCTTGAGTTGTATGTGTAATTTTTTGATAATGATATTTCGTTGTTGTTGGATATTTCGGTGTTCAGCTTTGTAAACATTTCGTCTCCAGAGGCGGTGTAAATTTCGTTTTCATTTTGCGATATAATGTCTTCATTTGCATTTTCAGCAATTATATGGTCTTCGGTATTGTTTTCCAGACTGACTATTTCTCCTGTTGAGTCGTCTTGCGCAAAAGCAAAACTGGAAAACAATATCAGAATAGTCAATGTTGTCAGAATTAATATTTTTCTTTTCATTTTTTTTCCTCAACAATTTTAGTAATATTATTTATTAATTAATTATTATGAGATTATCTTTGGAGTAATAAGTTATATAATGTTTTAGTTTTTCGTTTATTTTCCCTGTTTGGCTTTATTAATGTAAAAAAGATGTTTTTTTTTAAATAAAATTTAAATATTTGTTATTCTAAGGAAATATTGTCATAAATTAATTTTTTTGTTAAATAATTTGTTTTTTTATATAATTCTTTTTCTTTTGTGTTTGTTTTTCTTTGATTTAAGTAATACTTTTTATTTCTTCTTTTAACTTAAGTAATACTTTAAGGGCTTTTTTTCTAAAAAAAGTATTAAATAGTTATTTAAATGGTAAATAATCATAGTAAATATTAATAACTTATTTAATGTTGGTGAGTAGACTTGTTAAACATAAAACATAAATTTATTTTCTTATTACTTGTAATGCTGATTGTGCTTGCAGTTGCTCCTCAAATTTCAGCACATGAAAACAGCACTCATGAGGATTTAATTTTACAGACTGATGACTTAAATAATGTATCTATTGACGATTCCGATGTGTTATCATCGGATTTGAAAGGTGCCACTTATTATTTCAACAGTTCATCAGATGTTGATGGGGACGGATCTAAGGACAATCCGTATAATCATATTGATTATTCAAGGTTTCAGGTGTCATCAACGCTTTACCTTGCTGATGGGGAATACAATTTCTCTCAGAACAAATATGTTAATGGAATCAATTTGATAGGCCAGAATGTCGATAAGACCATTTTAAGATATACCGGACCTGATAAGACTGGAATATTGTTCATTGATCCAGGAAAGACTTTCATCGTTGAGAATGTGACTCTTATAGGATTCAACATTGATGTTGAAGGAGGAACATTTTATGCAAAAAACACCGTAATTCGTGATGCCACTGCGATTCCAACATACACCGAAGCAACCGATCTTGTTAATTCCGCATCCAATTCATTCGGCGGTGCCATTAAGGCCTACAAGTCAGAATCAAACTCACCATTAATCTCGCTTGAAAACTGTACATTGGTAAACAACACTGGGGAATATGGCGGTGCAATTCATAGCACTGGTGGAAGATTAATCATCAAAAGATCCAATTTTTTCAATAACTATGCATATAACTATGGCGGAGCAATAGTTGCATTATATGGATGTTCAGTAGAAATAGAGAACAGCAATTTCACCAATGACTATTCAATCAACGATGCTGGAGGGGCTTTTTATCTGCTTAAATCCCAATTGAAGGCATCAAACTTGTATGTTTCTAATTCTTCCTCAACTTTTGGGGCAGCCATAACTGCATTGGATTCAAATATTGCATTGACACATTTCACTGCTGAAAACAACACTGCAAAGTATGAGGGGGGAGCCGTTTATGCATTGTATAATTCGGTATCTTTTATAGACTCAGTATTTAGAGATAATCATGCAAGAAATGGGGGAGCCATTTTTGCAGACGAATTGAAATTCTTTGAGCTTGAAAACAACCAGTTCCTGAGAAATACGGCATCCCAATTCGGCGGTGCGGTTCATTCGATGATGAACTCAATAGACAAGATTTTTTATAACATCTATGAAGGCAACCATGCGCCTGTAGAAAATGACTTTTTCGAAACAAATGTTACCATGGTGACCCTTAATGATGCAGAATATACTATGGTTTACAAGGATTACGAATATTATGGATTCATACCGACTTCCTATGATTTGAGGGAGTTCGGAATGGTCACACCCGTCAAGGACCAGCAAAGTGGAGGGAACTGCTGGGCATTTGCATCCATAGCAGCATTGGAATCAGCCATTCTGAAGGCATCAGGCATGAAGCTTGACCTTTCGGAAGAGAACATGAAGAATATCATGCAGAAGTATTCAGACTATGGATGGTCCACAATTGAAACCAACAACGGCGGTTATGATGACATGGCCTTGGGATATCTTGTAAATTGGATCGGACCTGTTTTGGAGGGAATCGATAATTATGATGATTACAGTATGCTGTCTCCACTTCTGGACCCTATCACTCATGTTCAAAACATACTCTATATTAAACGCGAGGGATACACAGACAATAATGCCATAAAGGAAGCGGTAATGAAATACGGCGCAGTTTCTACAGGAATATTCTTTTCAGGATACTACTTTAATGATGTGACAAATGGATATTACTGTCCGATGCCTACATATGCAAATCATGGAGTTGCAATTGTCGGATGGGACGATTCATATTCAAAGGATAATTTCTTTGCCGTTCCGGAGGGAGATGGTGCATGGATAGTCAAGAACAGCTGGAATACAGACTGGGGAGACAACGGATATTTCTATGTGTCATATTATGATAAGGTGTTTGCCGAAGTCGGAATTCCCGATGCAACCTATGCCTTTGTATTCAATGATTCTGCAAAATACGAGAAGAATTACCAATATGACCTAATCGGAAAGACAAATTATTTCGCCACTGGTAAAAATACGGTATGGGTTGAAAACATATTCAACGCAACAGGTTATGACATGTTGGCAGGTGTTTCAAGCTATTTCAGAAAGCCAACCGATTACACCCTATTCATTTTTGTCAATGATGAACTTAAGCTAACAAAAACAGGAAAATGTGATCCTGGATACATAACAATTAACTTGGGAGATTATATTCCGCTGCAGCCTAATGATACCTTTAAGGTAAGGTTCAAGCTTGATGCTAAGGATGGTGCAGAATTTGCAGTATCTGAGTGGGAGATTGCAAGCAAAAAGGATAACACCACTGGAGTTTCATTTTTCAGTAAGGATGGTGTGGAATGGATTGACCTGTATGACTATGCATACACATCCTATTTGGATAATGGTCATCAATTCAATTCTCAGGTGGCCTGTATCAAGGCATTTACGATATCATATGAGCTCCAGCATTTTGTTGACTTGAACGTTGAAAACGAGTTCAATAAGGTCAATATCTCCGCTATGGTTTATGACCAGTTTGACAATCCTGTTAAGTCAGGCAATTTGAGATTGAATATTGACGGAATAGACTACTTTGCCGAAATAGAAAACGGTAATGCCACTTTCACCCATGTCTTTGAAAATAAGGGAGAATTCAATATAAATGCAAGCTATAGAAATGGCCATTCCAATTATGTCGTGGAGGTCACAGTCATCGATGCGGACATTGAAGTTGAAGTTCTTAAGGATGGAAATAATGTAATAATCAATTTTGAAAGCCCATTTGACATCAATTCATCATTGAACGTCACAATCAATGGCAATGACAATCGCACAATTGATTTTGAAAATGGCAGGGCGTTATTGACATTAATGGATTTGCCTTACGGTAGCTATACTTTAAATTGCCGGCTTGTTGACGAGTATTATGGCAGCTTCTTCAATTCCAATTTTGTAGTTCTTGTCAATAAGACTAAAATGATTGCAGATGATTTGTTGTCCTATTCTGAGAGTGAAGCAGTTTATTCGGTCATTTTAAGAGATGTCAATGGAAATTCAATTGCCAATCGTCAGGTCTTTTTCATCATCAATGGAATTCAATATATTGGAGTTACCAATTGGGGCGGCAAAGCGACAATAACTGCCAAATTGCCTGGTTTCGGCAGTTATGATGTTATGGTTAACTTCTATGGTGATGAAAGCTATCTTGATATTTCAGACAAGCGCACTATTCAGCTCATTTCAAGCATCATAACTTCAAGCTCAATCAATGGCAATGAATTTGAAGCGGTTTTATTGAATGGTCTCGGAGCTCCTTTGGTCAATGCGGATGTTGAGGTAAATGTCGGTGAAGTGAAATATTCTACAAAAACCGATAGTTTCGGAAGAATTTCCTTAAAATTAAGCGATATAAAATCAGATAAAAACTATGAAGTAAAGATTGCCAATCCATCTACCGGAGAGACCCTGCAAAGAAATATGAAGGTGGCTCAGGTGATTAGTGAAAATAAGGATGTTGTCATGTATTATGGTGATGGATCTGCATATAAGGTTAAGGTCAGTAATGGCAAAGGTGAAATCGTCAAGTTCATGGTCGGCAAGAGCGTGTATTATGCGGAAACGGATAATTTGGGATATGCATTGGCCAAATTCAATTTAAAACCAGGTAGCTATAAGGTCACTGCAACATATAAAGGCATAAGTGTATCCAATAATCTTGTCATTAAAAAAGTTTTGTTCACAAAGAATATCTCCAAAAAGAAGTCCAAGAAAATCAAGTTCAAAGCAACTTTAAAGCAGGGTAAAAAGGCTTTATCTCATAAAAAAATTATATTTAGGATTAATGGAAAGGTATTTGCTGCAAAGACCAATAATAGGGGCGTTGCAACAGTAACCTTGAAGAATTTGAAAGTCGGCAAACATAAGATTTTCTCAATTTACAGGGGATTAAAAGTTAAAAACACCATTAAAATTAAAAAATAATTCAATTTATTTTTTATTTTTTTTCTTTTCTTTTTTGTAGGGTTAATTTTTGAAAAAAATTTTATAAAATCATTGTTTTTGAATAAATTAATTCAATTAAAAATGATTAAAACTTTTTAAAAGTATTACAATAACCTTATTTTTTCTATAAAAAGTAATACTGCCGTTATTTCGATGAAAAAAGTAAAAATTAAGTATATTAAAATTCATAAATATAATTGTAATAATTTTTTATTTATTTTTATTATAATGTTATTACATTAATTAATTTTATTAATAAAAGGAGAAATGGACAATGAAAATTAGACTTTCGGCGATATTTGCCATAATTATAATTGGTGCTGTTTTGATTTCAGCCGTTTCAGCTGTGGATTTCATTGAAGATTCAAATTCTACAGATTTGCAAGCGGGTAATGTCGAAAATTTGGAAATCGAAACATCAGATTATGGTTATGATGATACAGGTAATGATCCTGAAGAAACAATATTAAATACAGACAATTCGGATTCACTGGCTGATGCTCAATCCAATCAGGTTAAATATGTAAGGCCGGATGGAACTGATGATGCAGGTTATGGAACTTCAGACAATCCATACAAAACCATCAAGTATGCGGTTTCACAATCCGATGAAAATGACACAATATTTGTATATGAAGGAAGGTATGATGAAAATTCAATTTCTTTAACAAAATCATTGAATATTGTCGGTGAAAACAAAAACGTTATTGTCACTTCAAGTTTGAATAGCAGAAACGTATTTGAATCACCATACAATGAAAACGGAAATCACATCAGCTTAAGATTTGAAAATCTGACATTTGACTTGATAAAACCTGGTCAGTTCAATGCGATTCTGTATCTTAGAAATGATGACAGAAACGAAATTGTTGATTGCGTGTTTACAAACAATGACGGTCAATATGGCATATGGAGTGCCGCTGGAGAGACTGTCATTGCCAACTGTGAATTTAGGGACAATACATACACATCATCCGGAAACATTATCTACCTGTCAGGTAAGGGCTTTCAGAATCTTACAAATGTTACCTTTGCTAAGACCTCAAATGTAGGCAACGGTGTTTTAAGTTTGATTTATGTAGTAAATAGGCCGAACAGGGTGTATGTTGAAAATATCAGTATTGAGGATTCATCTGGAATATTATATGGATTCAATATTGGAAATAATGGTTATGGGAATATTAACAATACCTTAACAGTTAAAAATGCTAAGATTGAGTATAATGAATTGCGTAAATCCACTTCTAATCAGGGGGGATGCATATTTTTAATGTCTGGACCTACAAAACTTGAAATTACAAATTCCACAATTGTTAACAATACCGTTGAAAGAGGAATTTTTGCAGGAACCAGCAATGAAACCAAATTCAATGTTAATTATAATTTGATTTATGAAAATGAGGGGAACATATTGTTTAGCGTAAGTTCCTCCAAGCCTGTAACAGAGTATAATATGGATTATAATTATTGGGGAAGCGAAAATCCTGATTTAGGTGATTTAAATGTATATATTATCGCAACAAACAAGTATTTGAATGAAACTAAAGTAATCAAAAATAAAACTGCCCCTACAATGAATGTAAACGTTGTAAATCCAATAAGTTTTGAAGGGGATGATGTGATAATAGATGTGGATTTAAATGATGATGCTACAGGAGATATTGCATTAATCGGCATCGATACAGAACCGCAAATTCTTCAGAACGGTTCAACAACATTCACATTAAAAAATCTGCTTCCAAATTCATATGCAGTAACGCTACACTATTCTGGTGATGACAGATACAGGCAGAATGATTATGAAATTGCTTTTATCGTTAAAAGCATACATGACACTGACATTCAGGTTGGATGTTACAAGATATTGAACGGTTTAATCAATGGAAATGATTTCATTGAATTGGACAAGGATTACGAGTTCAATTCCAGTTTGGATTCCAGTTTAAAAGATGGAATTCCAATCAATAAGAATGTTGTCATTGATGGAAAAGGATTTTCAATAAACACTACCTCAGATGCGAAATTATTCAATATTGGCCAGGAAGGTGATGTGACTCTGAAAAACATAGTTTTATTGAATTACAATCCTCAGTCTGCTTCAGCAATTACCAATGGCGGTAAGCTAATGTTTGACAATGTAACATTCGCCTCTCAAAAGCAGATTGCAGCGGGCAATCTGAATGCTGCAATTGTAAATAACGGTAAATTGATAGTCAACAATTCCAATTTTGCTGATTCTCTCATAAATTGCTCAGGAAACGGCTTATTATATGTATATGGATTGTTGATTAGAAATTCAGGTAATTTGATGATTGAAAATACCAACATTTCCAATAATGGTATTGTCGCAAGGGCAAGCACAGTCCAGATTCATGGGGGCATAATCTACAATTCCGGAAGGATGTCATTCAATAAGGTCAATATGTCTGGAAGCTTCATCCATGTCAAGTCATCCGTATCTACCGTTTTCGGATTTGTTTTAGGTGAATCCAATAATTCAGACATTTCCATATATGGCTCCAATTTTGAAGACAATGAAATAATCAATGATGCAACAACTAATTCTGCAATGACAAATGTTCTCAGGGCATCCAATGGAGATTTGGAAGTCTACAATTCAAGGTTTGTTAACAATACAGGATCCCTGAACGGTGGTGCCATAGGATACTATTCACAAAAAGAGCTGATTATTGAAAACAACCTGTTCGATTCAAATTCCGCAACAATCCAGGGTGGAGCTATTTTCTTATCAGGAAACCTCAAATCCAACAACAATACATTCAGAAACAACTTTGCGGGACGTAACGGTGGTGCAATGTATGTTTATGGATATTATGACACTAAAAATCCTGAACTGGGTAATGTCGTAAGTACCAATGACCTGTTTGAATATAATTGGGTTGAATCCTCTCCTGATGCATACGGTCAGGCCTCAATTTTGTCTTGGGGAGGAGCAATATGTTCCAAAGCCGGAAATATGACTTTATACAATGACACATTTTATAAAAACAAGGCACTGATGGGTGACGGTGGAGCCCTTGCAAATTACTTGAGCAGCTGGCTTCAGGTATCACACTGTATCTTTAAGGAAAATGAGGCAACAAGATGGGACATCTGGACACATGCTTCAGGATTGGGCGGAGCTATTCTAATCCCTCAGACTGAAATGGTTGATGATGATAACTATGCCACTTTCAACATCGAATATTCAATTTTTGACAATAACATTGCGATTGCAGGTTCTGCACTGTATTCCGTTCCGTATCAGGATGTTCCATGTGATTTCATTTCAAACAATAACTACTGGGGCTCAAATAACCCATTCTTCAAGGAATTGATTGGTAAATATCAGCTCAGTGATGTTGTATTTCCGGACAATTATGTGATAATGGAAATTGAAGGAAATGAAACTGTTTATGTAAGCTCTTCAAATACGTATAAGATTACCCTAAACAAGGTCAATGAAAACGGAACCATCAGGGAGTTGGGGGATGTCATGCCTGACTGGGAAGTGAAACTGTCTTCAACCTTAAATCCTCTGTCCGATTCAAGTGTGTTGATTAAGGAAAGTGAAGCCGATTTCCAATATGACGCTTTGAAAAGCGGTTCTGAAACATTTTCCGTAAATAACCGATACTATAAGAAAAATATTGAAGTAATAAAAATGGATTCCAAATTGGAATTGGACTATGTCAATACTGCCAACGGAGTTTTAGTAAATGTTTATCTGGCCGATGATATTAACGGCACTGTCAGTGTTGAATTGAATGGACAGACATATAATGAATCTGTCAATAATGGTGTTGCATCGTTCACTCTTCCAAAATTGCCGATAGGCAACACAAACATTACAGTTTCATTTGGCGGAAATGGTAAATACAATTCATTTTCACAGGATAAACAAATCACTATTGAAAAGTATGTGATTGATGAAAGTCAGGTCGAAACCGGTTTGTCCGCTTCAAATGTTTTCACCGTCACTTTGCCGAAAGATGCAACAGGAAGGGTTTTATTTGATGTTGATGGAAGGAATTTCTATGCAAATATTAGAGACGGTATTGCAAGCTTGGACATATCCTCTTTAGGAGAAGTTAAAAGCATCAAATGGACATATCCTGGTGATGAGAAGTATGGAGAAATCAACGGCAGTTTTTTAGTCAATACTGCTGTGAAAATAATAGGCAACAGGAATATGGTTGTATTTTACAGCGACAATTCAGTATTCAAGGTTCAGATTGTAGATTCCAACGGAAAACCTGTTGGCGAAGGCAGGGACGTATCATTCAAAATCAATAATAAGGTAATAAATGCCAAAACTGACAAGAATGGATTTGCATCATTTAAAATCAATCAGGTTCCGAAAAAATACACCATAATAACCAAATGCGGAAATGCCGAGGTGAAAAATACCGTTACAGTCAAAATGGTATTGTTTGCTAAAAATATCTCCAAGAAGAAATCCAAAAAGATCAAATATACCGCTAAAATCAAAGGCAAAAAGCCATTCAAAGGCAAAAAGGTAATCTTTAAAATCAATGGAAAGAAATATTCTGCAAAAACCAACAAGAAGGGTATTGCAACAGTTTATCTTAAGAACCTGAAAGTGGGCAAACATAAAATTGTCATAAAGTACATGAATACAAAGGTGACAAAAACAGTCAAAATCAAAAAATAAGTGAATCTTCAATTCATTTATTTTTTTGGAGGATTTAAATGATTAAGTTTAGTAAAATGGTCATATTGGTGATATTCATCCTTTTGGTGTTCATGTCGCCTTCATTTGCATTGGATAACGAAACGGCAGATGCAGTTGATGTGGGCATTGGCGAGGAACCGCTGGCCGCAGACATTTATGTGAATGCATCAACTGACGGTACCGGTGACGGTTCGATTGACAATCCCTACCGCAATTTGGAGAATGTCAAAATCGAAAAGGACAGTGTTGTGCATTTAACCGATGGCAACTACTCCTATAAGTCATTCAGGTCTTTAAATAATGTGACAATCATTGGCCAGAGTATGAACAGCACTGTCATATCATGCAACAGGTTGGAGATAACTTCCAATATTCTGACCTTAAAGAATTTGACAATAATCGGTGCAACGTTCAAAAATCAGGGCGATTTCACCGCTGAAAACGTAATCTTCAAAGATAGTGTTGGACATGCATTGGATGAGTATGGAAACTCCTATGGAGGATGCATATACACTTCCTATAAGCAGGATGACGAGAAGCATCATATGATTTCGCTGACAGATTGCCATTTCTTCAACAACAGTGCAGAGTATGGTGGAGCAATCTATATTGATGAGGGGTATATGGAGATAAATAACTGCTTTTTCATCAACAACCATGCATATAATTACGGTGGTGCAATCAGCGCAGTGAATGCAAATAAGATTACAATCAAGAAATCAAGATTTGTCCATGACTACTCAACAAATGACTGCGGGGGAGCAATCTATGTCTTGTCTACAGGCCTGACATTGGATGATGTTGAAATAAGTGACTGCTCTTCCACATTTGGTGCTGCAATAACAGGCCTGAATGCCCAATTTGATATAAACAAGTTATATTCCATTGGAAATGTGGCCAAATATGATGGGGGCGCAATTTATCAGATGTACGGAACTGCCCTGATAACCGCTTCAAGTTTCATAAACAATTCCGCAAACAATGGTGGTGCACTATTTTTGGATAATGTAACCAAGTTGCTTTTGATATCCAACAGTTTCATAAACAATTCCGCTAAACTCTGTGCAGGGGCATTCTATTCCATTTCAAACATCCAATACAGCAACATCGCTAACGTTTATGAGAATAATCATGCGTCAATAAACGACGATGTCTACAATGTCACCACAATCAATCCGATAATGCAATCATCCAACTACACTTCCTTCAGGTACGTTCCCCAGGGAGATATCATTTTGCCGGAGTATTACAACCTTGTCGATGACGGCTTTGTGACTCCAGTAAAGGATCAGCAGGACAGTGGAAACTGCTGGTCATTTGCCGTTTTGGCTGCTTTGGAATCATGCATTTTAAAGTCAAGCAATGTCACTTATGATTTGTCTGAAGAGAACATGAAGAATTTGATGGCATCATTTTCGGATTATGGATGGCAGATTGATGTGAATGAGGGAGGATATGATGATATGGGTGTCGGATATCTTGTTGGATGGCTTGGGCCGATTTTGGAATCTCAGGATATGTTTGATGACAGAAGCTCATTATCCCCCTTGCTGAATTCAATTATGCATGTTCAAAATGTTGTTTACCTTAAAAGGGAAAATTATCTGGATAATGACGGAATAAAAGAAGCGATCTTAAGATATGGTGCTGTTGCAACTGGAATCTATTATTCTGGTCTGTATCTCCTGGGCAGCAGCTATTACTATTATGACACAATCATGCCGTCAAATCATGCTGTGACAATTGTAGGATGGGACGACGACTATTCCAGATTCAATTTCAATCACGTTCCCGAAGGTGACGGTGCATTTATAGTTAAGAACAGTTGGGGATCTGATTGGGGAGATAACGGATATTTCTATGTTTCATATTATGATACAAAATTCGCTCAGGTCGGAAAGGATGAGGTGTCATATACATTTATCTTAAATGATACAATCAAATACGATAAGAACTATCAGTATGACATTTCAGGAAAGACAGATTACCTGATTACCGGACAGAGTACCATATGGTATCAGAATATTTTCAATGCAACCGGAAGCGAATATCTTGCTGCGGTTTCCACATATTTCAATGTGCCGACAGATTGGGATGTTTCAATATATGTCAATGATGTATTTAGAGCGAACAAAATCGGTCACTCTCCTGCAGGTTATTATACTATCAATTTGGGCGACTTGATTTCAATAAACTCTGGAGATATATTCAGGGTTGTTTTCAAACTTGATTGTGAAGGATACGCCAACGTGCCGATTGTTGAGTCAAGGTATATAAACAAGGTTCCGTTTTCCTCAGGCGTTTCCTATTTCAGTAAAGACGGTGAAAATTGGATTGATCTCTTCGATTATACATTTTCAGATTTCAATCACAGATACATATCCCAGTTGGCTTGCATTAAGGCATTTGTAATATCAAGTAAACTAAATTCAACACTCAAATTGGACGTGTCAGATAAGGGGGTTGATTCTGTCAATATTAAGGCCATGGTTCGGGACCAATATGGGAACTTGATCAATTCAGGTGAAGTGATTTTCACTATCGAAGGAAGTCAGTACCATGTCAATGTTTCAAATGGGGTGGCGAGCATTGTGCACATATTTGAAGATAAGATGTCCAATGTGGTTTCTGCCGTATTCAACAGCGAAGGTTACAATCCTTCACAGGACAGTAGTGAAATCATATTTTATGATGCGGACATTTCATTAAGCATTGAAAATATATCTTATGGGGATGATTTGGTTGCAGAAATTACCCTAAAGGATGTTCAGGGTAATTTCCTTAATGATATTGTGACTTTAACCGTATCCAACAGGACATATAACGTTCAGGTAAACGGCAAGAGGTCATATGTCATTCCAGATTTGCTGGATATAGGCTCTTATGAGGTCAACGTTACATGCAGACAACTGAATGACAGCGTTTTAATCAATGTTTCTAAAGTTAAAGTGGATTTGGAGGTAAATGTAACTGACTTGAGAGATTATGTTGTAATAGATTTCATGTTTTCAAGATCAATTGATGCAATGGTAAATATATCAGTTTCCGGTAAAAATTATTCTGTAAATGCTGTTTTTGGAAAGGGAAGCCTGATTTTGGATGACCTGGACTATGGCACCTATCAGATTAATGTAACCTTCCAAAATAAAAATTATGAGCCGATTCACAAAAATTATGTCATTCAGACAAGCGCATATAAAAGTAAAATTATGCCGATTGATTTCAAATGCAATGATGAAGGAATCGTTTATGTGGTAAACTTGTCTAGATGGGATAATTCTCCTATAGTCAATCAGAAAATCAGTTTTGCAATAAATGGCCAAAATTATCAAAATATCACTGATGCTGATGGTTGTGCAAAATTCGTTTTCAATCTGGTAAATGGAATGTACTCAATAAATGTTGATTTTATGGGTTATGGGGATATTCTTGGATGCGAATACCTGGATGTTTTAAATGTTACTAGGGTACCGGTCACAGTCGTTGATGTTTCAATTCCATCAAAAGCCACTGCATTTGATGAAAGAAATATTATTGTATTATTTTCAGATAATGCAAGAGGTAATCTTACAGTTTCAGTTGATGATGTCATTTTCATTGATGGATATTACAATTTAACCCAATTCAATATCCCATTGTCAGGTCTTGCTGTTGGAAATCATGATGTTGCCGTTTTATACAGTGGAATTGAAGGTTATTTATATTCCAATGTTTTCAATATTTCACTGACCAAGGCAGTTGCTAAGGTAGAAATAAAATTAGAAAACTTGTATGTCGGCCAGACTGCTCAAATCATCTTTGATTTGCCTGCAGATATGAACGGATATGTCTTTGTAGATGTTGAAGGCAAGAACTATTATTCCAAGATAATCGATGGCAGGGCAATATTTAAAATCGACGATTTGTCTTTCGGCAAAAAAACGTTATATTACAGCTATGACGGTGATAATAACTATTTATCTGCTGAAAGCAGCGTGATTCTTGATGTAATCTATTCTGCAACATTGTCCGGCAATAAGGATGTTGTCATGAGTTATGATGATGGTTCTGTCTATCGTGTGCAGCTGTCCAAAGCGGATGGGGCAAGCCCAAGCGGTGAAATTGTAACCGTGAATATTGATGGAAAATCCCATAGGATCACTGCCGATAGGAACGGATGGGTATCCTTTAAGATTAATTCAAAGCCTGGAAGCTACATAATCACTGCTGATTATAACGGTTTTAAGGTATCCAATAAGGTAACCGTCAAATCCATTGTGAAGCTGAATTCGGTAAAAATCAAGAAATCCTCTAAAAAGGTGATTATAAAGGCAACATTGAGCAAAGTAAACGGCAAGTATCTCAAAGGCAAAAAAATCACTTTCAAATTCAATGGAAAGAAATATTCCGCTAAAACAAACAATAAGGGTGTTGCCAAAGTGTCCCTTAAGAAAAATGTTGTTAAAAAGCTTAAGGCCAATAAGAGATATTCAATTCAAGTAAGTTATCTGAAAGATATGGTTAAAAAATCAATAATTGTTAAAAAATAAGGTTATTAAGGTGATTATATGAATAAAAAATTTATGGTGATTCTATTGCTTTTGATAGTTGCTGTCTGCTCGATGAGTGCAGTTTCAGCCCATGAAGGAATGGAAAATCCGATTGTTCCCGACCCCAATGAGGTGCAGCCCGGTGAGGAGGTTTCAGGAACGGTTAACATGACTGTTGACGTACATTGGCATAATGAACGCAACTATGTAAATTTCTCAGCTGAACATATTGAAACAAGGACTGTCTATTGGAATAAGCAGGATTTAAATCCATCCGATGGATGGTCAGCTTCTTGGGATACTTCAGATGCTCCTAACGGAGATTATTGGATAACAATCACTGCGGTTGACGTGAAAAATCTGGAGGGCAAAAAGGAGTTCAAGTTGGTATTGAACAATGTTCCTACACAATCAAGCATCGTTTTGGAAAACGTAACGGCGGTTGTTGGCAAATCGACTAATATAATTGCCACTCTGAAGGACGCCGATTCCAATCCGATTGCAGGCAAATCAGTCGAGTTTATAATTGGTGGCAAAACATGCTCTACAAGGACAACCTCTTCAGGCATTGCGACAATTCCATTCACTCCCTCTGAAGTTAAAAACTATGATGTCATCGCCAAATTCCGTGGCGATAACAAGTACCTGGAATCACAGGCAGAGGGTCTTATCAGGGTTATTTCAAATGTCAATGCGACAGTATTGACAGTTGACAATGCCGTTGGAAACAATAGGGAAAGGATCTTGCTTAAGGCGAATCTTTTATGTCCCGGCCCGTGGGATGCAAGCTACAATAAGAAAATCGACTTTTATGTAAATGGAAGGCATGTGGGTTCGAATCTTACTGATGAGAACGGAGATGCGATGCTTCATTATGACATAACCGAGATTGGTGGGGACTATGTTTATCAGGTCAGATATCAAAATGAAAGCGGTGAAAACTTCACTGACTCTGCATTGCTTCATGTTCCACAGTCAGAAGTCTACATTACTATGAAAGCCGTTACATATTCCGCTGACGGAATTTTCACAATCGGCAACAGATTCAAATTGAATTGGATAGTCAACAATAATGGCCCGGACAGTGCACAAGACACTGTTGTCACATATAATGTGCCGGCTCAATTGAAGTATCTTGAATCCGTTGCTTCCCAGGGAAAGGTGACATACGATTCATCTAAGGGCATTCTCGTCTGGAATGTCGGCAATGTCACAATGGGAAGTCAAAATATCGAATTGATGTTTCAGACTCTTGCCGGCGGCAAGATTAGCCTGTCTCCACAAATAACTACTGTAACTTATGACGGATCCATTGAAAATGCGGTTCCTGCAAGATTTTTGACTGTCAATGCTTACGAACTTAAAGGCAATACTTTGACAAAATATTACGGAGGGTCTGAAAAGTATAGGGTTTACTTCTACACTAAAGACGGCAAGCCAGTTTCAGGTGCCGTCATTAGAATTTCAGTCAAGAAACAGACATTCAATCTCAAAACCAACGCCAACGGATTTGTGGAGTTGGGAGTTAATCTCAAGGCAGGCACATATGCTGTGGATGTCAGTTGTAATAACCTGCATTTCTCTAATAAGATTGTTGTAAAGCCAACATTGATTACCAAAAACGTCGTCAAGAAAAAGTCCAAGGTAATCAAGTTCACAGCAAAGGTTTTAAACAATAAGGGCAAGGCAATCAAAAACAAGAAGGTCACATTCAAGCTCAAGGGCAAAAAGTACAAGGTCAAAACAAATAAGAAAGGTGTTGCGACTTTGAAGCTTAAAAATTTGAAGGTCGGCAAGTATGTCATCTATACATCTTATGCCAAATTGGCTCAAAAGAATACAATCAGGATTAAATAATCTTTCATGTGGTGATTTAATGAATAAAAAATGGATTTTATGTTTAATAATGGCAATTTGTGCGGTCATACTGGTTTCAGGATTTGCGGTTGCCCATCCTGGCCACGAGGGGGGCCATGACCCGGAGGAGATAACGACTTCCGATGTGGCTGATGCATCAGCCAGTGATTCCTCACAGGCTTCAACTGCTGATTCTTCCTCAAAAGATTCTTCTTCAAAAGATAGCGGCAGTTCCAAATCAAGCTCCAAGTCATCAGATTCATCAAAATCAGAATCAAGTTCAGGTTCATCTGGAAGTTCCTATTCGGGACAATACTCGCAGTCATATGATTCTTCCGATGATAATTCGCAAGCTGCTGGCGATGATTTGAAGGATACTTTGAAGGATAACAAGACCAATAAAACCAATAATTCGACCAATTCAACTCAAAACAATACCAACGTATCTGTCGTTGAAAAGAATGGTGATAATAATGGTTTAATGATGATTATACTATTGGTGGTCATCATTATGGTTGTGGCTGTTGTCGGTTATCTTAAATTTATGAAATAGGTGGACAAATGCATATTCCTGACGGTTTAATACCTTTTGAACAGGCTTTGGCCTATTTAATTGTCAGTCTTGTAATTTTGAGCATTTTCTTTTATTACACTTCAAGAAAAGTGGATATGGAAAAGAGGCTGGTTTTGACTGGAGTGCTGACGGCAATCGTTGTTGTAGCCACTTCATTTACAATTCCCTCCCCTATGGGTGTTCAGATACACTTTTTCATCATACCTCTGGTCGTATTCATATTGGGACCGTTCAATGCCTCACTGGTTTCCTTTTTGGCGTTGCTGGTGCAGGCATTGGCTTTGGGTGAAGGAGGCGTCACTGCATTGGGAGCCAACGTATTGGATATGGGCATCGTTTTGAGTCTGGTTGTCTATGCAGTGTACAAACTGTTTTCAAGCATTGACAGAAGAATTGCAATTTTTGTTTCAACCGTAATGGGCATTCTTGCTGCAACATTCATGCAGATTTTCATCTTGGCCATTGCAAATGCCTCAAGTCTGGAAGTGCTGCTTGCAAGCCTTCTGCCTTACTATTTGATGGTTGCGATTATGGAGGGTATTATTAATATAGTTATTATGGAGTTTATTTCAAGAATGGATGCTTCCATTTTGGATATTGAAAAGGTTTAAAGGTGTTTATAATGAAATTGAAATATTTTATTTTAGTGAGTGCAGTATTGGTCCTGTTTTTGGGAGTTTCTTCTGTAAGCGCACATGGTGCGGATATGACTGAAGATACGATGATCATTGCAAATGAGTCCAATGGAATTTTGGCGAAATCAATAGTCGATAACAATGGCTTTGACATCAAGGTTTACAAGTTCGTGTCTGAAGGCGATGTTGAGCATCAGCTTGAACATGCCCTGACCAATCCAAACAAGAGAATCCTGGCCATTGCATATCAGGACACGGTAAACGATTACTTGAAGGAACATCCTGAGCTGAAGGACAGGGTCATTGTCGGTGAAGATGATAATGAGTCAATTACAAACAGCGCCCAGCAATTGCTTTTAATCAATGTTGGCAGTTCTTCCAATGACTTTATCATGCCTTTGGGTGTTGGTCTGGTAATCGGAGCAATCATAGGATTGGTCTGTGGAGTTTTCATCATGAAAAGAAAATCATGATTTCAACTTCTCCCTTTATTTTTTCCCTTTTTATTTTAATTTTTCAGTTGTTTATTTTGATAGTTTTTTCATCCAATTCAATTTAAGTGAATGCCTATTTGATATTCATGTGGGTTTATTTGAATTGGGCTTTGAAATGGTGGGAAGTATATATCAAATTCTTGTTTTAAGATGATGGATCAATTTGTAAAAAATAAAAAAAGTAATAGAGGATTAACCTCTATTTTTTAACTGTAATTTTAACCTTTTTGGTAGTTGCCTTGTAAAGTTTGTTTCCTTTAAACTTGATAACTGCAGTGTATTTGCCTTTTTTAGTTAACTTCTTGATTTTAAAGGTGGCCTTACCTTTGGCATTTGTTTTTGCCTTGTAGGTTTTGCCTTTAATTTTCAAAGTAACCTGTACCTTTTTGATAGGTTTTTTGCCTGCTTTCAAAGTTATGGTGTATTTTTTAACTTTTTTCTTGGCTTTAAAGGTTTTCTTTTTAGCAATTATTTTTGAGGCAACTTTTTTGGTTTTCTTACCGGTGTCTGGAGTGGTTTTCTGCGCTACGGTAATGTTGGATGTTTTGGAGATGTTTGCATAGGTGTCATCTCCGGAGTAGCTGACAGTTATGGTGTGAGCTCCTGCTGAGAGTTTAGGAACTGTCACTGTTGCACTACCGTTAACCAATGCCTGAGTGTATGTGTCTTTGCCATCAACAGTTACAGTCAAGTTACCTGTTGCATCTGGAGGTAAGTTAATTGTGTATGATGGTGAATCGCTTCCTTCAGGTGTGGTCATGTTCAATGCACTTTCTCCACCTGGAATTTCTTTTTTAGGTATGCTTACAGTAGTTTCCTTGGTAATTGAGTTGTAGTTTTCATCGCCTGTGTATGTTACGGTTGCAGCGTGATTACCCGGTTTTAGGTCTTCAAAGGTAACTGTGGCTGATCCGTTTTCCAGTTTTTTGGTGATTGTTTCATTTCCAATTGTTACTGTAAGGTTTCCTGTTGCATTTTCAGGCAGCTTGATGCTGAATGTTGGCTTGTCGGTATTGTTTGAACCGCTTATGTTCAATGCATCTTCCGGGACTATGTTTTTGACGGTTGTTGGGATTGTGACTGTTGCTCCTTTGTAGTTGTTGTCTCCGGAGTATACGAGTGTTATGTCATATGTTTTTGGAGATAACACATTGGTGCTTATTGTTGCCTTTCCGTTTTCAACCGCTTGTCCATAGTCTTTGTCGATTGTTGTGTTCATGTCTCCGCTTGCGTTTACAAGTTTTCCATCGGCTTCGATGGAGGTTGTGATTGTCAGGGAGTTGTCGGCGTTGATTTTTATTGTTGCATTGATTGCAGTTTCTTTCTGTTTGATTTCAAATGTATCGCTTACTTCGAGGTCTTCCCATCCTTCAACGTCTTTTATGGATACGACGATTGTGTAGTTTCCTGCGGAATAATCTTTTTTGTATAAGATTTCTTTTGTTTCGCTGTCAATGAATCCTGATTCCATTGCCAGTCCGAATTTGCTGGATATTGTCCATTGGTAGACGTTTGATCCTGCAGGTCCGCTGGTTATGGTGAATGTGAAGTTCAGTGCTTCGCCGTAGGTCACATCTTCTGCAACAATGCTGAATGATGGAGTGCCTGTTACGGTTATGTTGATTGTTTTTGTAAGCGGTTTGTAGTTGTCGTCTCCAGTGTATGTTATTGTTGCTTGGTGTTTTCCGGCAGTCAAGTCATCAAATGTTACTGTTGCCTGTCCGTTTTCTAGCTTTTGGGTGATTGTTTCATCTCCAATTGTTACTGTAAGGTTTCCTGCTGCGTTTTCAGGCAGTTTGATGCTGAATGTTGGCTTGTCGGTATTGTTTGAACCGGTTAAGTTCAATGCATCTTCCGGAACTATGTTTTTGATAGTTATTGTGATAGGTTTTGAGCTTCCGGTATAGTTTTTGTCTCCGCTGTATGCAATGACTGCATTATGGGTTCCGCTGCTCAATACGTTTGTTATTATTGTTGCAATGCCGTTTTCAACATTTTTTTCGTAAACAATATCTAGTGTGGTATTGATTTTACCTGCTGCATCAGCGGTTTTGCCGTTGGAAGTTACGGTAACTTGGATGTCAACGCTATTGTCTTCATTAACAGTGATTACTGGAGTCAATTCGGTTTCGGCTTGTTTAACTTCAAAGGTGTCGTTCACTTCTAAATCTTCCCATCCTTCAACATCTTTTAGGGCCACTTTGATGGTGTATTTTCCTGAGGCATATTCTTTTGCATAAACTATTTTGCCGCTGGCGGTGTCGAGGTAATCTGATTCGATTGGGTTATTTTCCTCATCATAGATTGTCCAGATGTAGATGTCATAACCTTCAGGGCCTTTGGTTAGGTTGAAAGTTAAATCCAATTCCTCGCCGTATGTCACGTCATTTGCTGTAATGTTGAACACAGGGGTGTCAACAACATTCACATTAATGTTTAAAGAGGCTTTTTCATCACCATTATAAAGTACCTTAATTGTGTCTTGACCTTTGTTTTCAGCAAGATATGTGAAAATTGCATTGCCTTCACTGATTACAACAGAACTTGGATTTACCTTATTGATGTTTGAGGTTACAGTGATGTTGTAATCTGGCAATTTTGTAACTATTTCATTAGTGATACTGTCAACAAAGTTAATTACATAATTGTCGCTTTCAACCAAGGTTTCGTTTCCATCAATAGTAATTATTATAAAGTTTTCAGGTGCATTTCCACTAACTAAGGAATCAAATGTTGGATTATTTGTTCCCCAATAATTGTTGTTTGCTGTGGAAGCTGGTGAATATTTGAAAACGGTTCCTGTAGGGTCGTTAATAATATTGTTGTCTATAATGGAATACTCAACAATACTTTTTCCGGTGTAACTTGTTGAAGTGGAGCTACTATATAATACAGAACCGAGTTTGGCGGCATTTCCTATGAAAACTGAATTTGACAATCTTGCAGCACTGCTGCCGGTGTATATTGCGCCTCCATTTTCACTTGCGGTGTTATTTATAAATGTGTTATTTTTCACGGTTGTAACTGAAGAGGAAGTTGCACTGCCTATTGTTCCGGAGTATATTGCTCCTCCGTTTTTAGCTTTGTTTCCAATGAATACGTTTCCGGTGAATGGGTATGAAGTGGATGACTGTATTGTTACGGAACTTCCATATAATGCCCCTCCATTTTCGCCGGCCTCATTATATTTAAATGTATTATTTATAAAAATTGAAGAACTGGCAAATTTCATGGCACCTCCGTGAGATGAAGCAGTATTTCTCTCAAATGTATTGTTTATGAAGGTAACTGCAACTGAAGATGAAATGGCACCTCCAGTAGTGGCACCTGTGTTGTTGATAAATTTAGAGTTGGATATGGTGGCTGATCCTGCACTAATGTAAATTACTCCTCCTTCTGCAGTTTTACTACCTTCGAACTCGACTGTATTATTTTCGAAAATACAGTTGTTGACTGTAATTTGACTGTTTGTGTATCCTCTTATGAGTCCATAATTTGGATTTTTCATGAAGTTGTTGGTAACATTCACATTGGTCAATATTAATGTTCCCATATTGTAAATCAGTCCGTTTGCATTTGATGAGCTTGTTGTTTCAATCAATGAGTTATTGTCAAAAATTGTATTTTCAATAGTTAATGTTCCTCCATTATTGTCTATTAATCCAAGAGCCCTGGTTACAGTTGTATTGATGTTTGAATCAATAAATTTGCTGTTTTGGATGTTTAATTTATTTTTATTGTATATTCCAGCAGCAAATGTATTTGCACTGCTTGTTACCTCCTGATTAATTGTGAAAATAACATTGTCTAAAGTCAAGATTCCCAGGTTTTTAAAACTGGCTTCTGGACGTACATCGGTATAACTGCCTGTTGCAACATAATCACTCACTAAAATAACATCTTTTAAGGTTAAATCACCTGTTGAAGTTACGCTGAATAATTTTGCCAGATCAGTGCCGTTAATTTTAAAGCCATGGCCGTTAATGGTTAATGTTTTATCAATTACGATGCCACTTTCCAAACCTGCATCAATTTCAGCGTCAAAGGTGTAATCTTTGAGTAGGTCAAATACATCTGTTGCATTTTGGATTAACCTGTTTAATTCTCTGAAGGTTCCAATTGCAGTCGGATCTTCTTCGACAGTAACCACCAGCATCGCTTGTTGTTGTGTATTTACGCTGGCTATAATAGTATCGGTTATCTTATCTGCTGTGGAATAATAGTTAAATGAAGCAGTACCTTTTTTAATCACGACACGGTCATCAGATAGTCTATTGGTGGCAGATAAATCAACTGTATAATCCGGCAATTCTACCAATGCATCTGTATCATTAGTTTTGAAGTTTACTGTGAATGTTGCTTTTGATTCAGGAATTACTATAGGTTTTCCTTCAATGGTTATCACAACATGGTTGTCCGGAGTTAAGCTTGTTGTTCCATTGGTCACTAAAACTTCAAAGTCCGGACTGTTTGTTCCCCAATAATTGTTATTTGCGGTTGTTTTGTCAGAACTGTAGATTGCAGAACCTGTTGTTGCTGTGTTTCCTTCGAAAATGGCATTTGTAACGGTCACATCTGCAGGTGTAACTGTTGTGCCTGAAACATATGTTCTTGCATAGATTGCTCCACCCTTAACTGCGCTATTGTTGATGAATTTATCATTTACGCTGTTAAAAATTACTCTGTAGTTGACATAAATCGCACCACCGCAGCCTCCTTCAGGATTGGCACCTTCATAATTGTTGTTGTTTTCTATGAATGTGTTATTTTCGGAAGTGAATGTTATTGTGCTGGTTGGTGTTGCTGCGATTGCAGAACCTGTCCAAGCGGAGTTTTTAATGAAATCACAATTTGTAACGGTTACTGTTCCGCCTTTAATACATAGGGTTCCAAAAGCAAGGTTAGTTGCTCCTGTTCCGGTAGATTTGCTTGATACAACATTTTCCTTAAAAGTACAGTTGTCAATTGATGCAATTGTTCCAACAGCAGCATATACAATACCGTTTATCATTGAATTTCCTGTACCTTCGTAGGTTATGAAGTTATTCTCAAATGTTGCATTGGTCATGTTCAAAATTTTGGTATTATAGAGAATTCCATTTTGTGTGCTCAACATGCTTCCTTTTGAATAAACTCCGTTATTTGCAAATAATGAGTCTTGGATTATCATGGTTCCCTTGTTATAGATTAAACCATAAGGACTTACTGTTGATGTGCCGGTATAATTGGAGATGGAATCAACGAACCTGCTGTTTTTAATGGTTATTATGCCCGCAACATCATTAAGTATTGCAGGTGCAAGTCCATTATCTCCAGTTGGTCTAGTTGTTCTTTTACTTGTAAATGTAACATCCTCAAAAGTGATGCAGCCTTTGTTGAGGATATTTCCATTTGAAGCAGCACTGGAAGCTATTACGAAATCAGTTATTAAAGTAACATTTCTTAAATTTAAGTTACAATTTGCCGCAACAGTGAATAGTCTTGCAAGATTGGTACTGTTAATTGTGTAGCCGTTACCATTAATGGTTACGTTTTTGTTGATTGGAATTCCACTCTGCAATGTGCTGTCGCTTGATTGGTAAATGTAGTCTCTGTATAATTCTAATTCATCATTTGCAGTAATCAAATCATTTAAGTCAGTGAAAGTGCCGGCTGGAGCTTCAGTTACATTAATGATGTAGTCCACTCCTTCAATAGTGATTGTATCTTCACCTGCAATAACAGGCAAATATTTGTATTGGCCAATGCCCTTTTGGATTTCAACAGTTGTTTCGCCTAATTTTTTAGAGTTTACTGTTACATTATAATTTGGCATTGTTTCAAATATTGTACTGGCAGTATTTAGAGTAAATGTAATTTCGAATGTTTTTTCCTCGCCTGTAGTGGCATTTTCTGGGATGAATCCTAAAACGATGTAATTTTCAGGTATGTTATTTTTGGTCAACTTGTTAAAGTCCGGGGTATTTGTTCCCCAATAGTTTGCGACAAGTGATGAATCTCCAGTTGCTTCTATTTCATAGTTTTCAAAGGTATTGTTTACTATAATGTTATTTGTAAGTGTAGCGGATCCGCCAACACTATTGATGATTCCGTTTCTTTGGTTGTTTGTACTTGAAAATTCCATAACATTGTCTTTTATTGTGCTTTTCAGAATTTCCAATGTTCCTCCATTGTTATATATGAATCCTTTGAAATTCTTAGGATTTGATTGGGGATTGTAGTTCACATAGTTGTTGCTTATTAAAACATTGTTTAATTTTGCAGTTCCTTTTTCATTATGAATCAATGTTGCAAATGTTATTGTTGAACCAATTTTCAATGAGGAACTTAACTGGTTATTGTCGAATGTCGTATTTTCGATTTCAAGATTGGAACTTGCACCGTTGTTATAGATTAATCCGTAATAATAAGTTTTGGTACTGGAGCTTGTAAATGCGGTTTCATGTTTAATAGTTGAATCTTTAAAAACACTGTTTTTTATAAGCATGTTGGCATTATTTACAACTGTATTGTAATACAAATCGACATAACTGCTGCTACTGCTTTTTGTTAATGCCCGTTCTACAGTAAAGCTAACATTTTCAAAGGTTAGATTTCCGCTGTTTGAAATAAGCATATCATTTTGAGTCTCACCGGCATAGGTTGATGTTATCACTAAATTTTTCAATATAAGTGAGCCGGTATTTGATATTTCAAATAATTTATTGTCGTTTCCTGTTATCTTATGGCCGTTACCGTTGATTGTTATCTCACGGTCAACAGCAATTCCATTTACATAAGCGCTGTCGGTATCTGCAGAATAAGCATAATCTGATTCTAATGTAACCTCCGTTTTACCAGTGAGGTTATTGTTTAGGTCAGTGAATGTTCCGTCGCCGTTAGCATTTAAAATGGGGTCATCTGATGAGCTTTCAAGTGTATTGTCCGTTTCTTCTAAAACAATTTCATCGCTGGCAGATGCGGTTTCATTAATGCTTTCAGCATCTGCAGCAGATATTGCACTTAGTGTAATAATCAACACTAAAAAAATCATCAGAAGAATGAACGATTTTTTAAGTTTTTTTCTCATATTCATTTCTCCTTAATATTAATTTTTAGTAATTTTGTATTAATTTAATTAATAAAAAAATTTAAATTATTAATACACTTATTATTATAAAGTCCTATATATTTAAATGTTTTTTTTGTATTACTCTAAAAAGTATTATTTTAATTAAATTAGGTAAAAAATTCAGTATTTTAATGTTTTAAAAATTAATAAATAGTTTTATAAAAATTTGAAGATTTGGGGAAGGTTATTGCTTTTAAAAAAATTTAATGGATTGATTTCAAAGCCATTTTTTCATCAAAGTAATACATTAATTTCAATATTTTTTAGGAATTTCATCTTTCAAATAATTTGACATGAAATTGATAATTAAATATTTAAACGTTGAAAATCATATTTTAATATAATATTGACTTAGTCAATGTAAGATATTTTCAAACCAAGAGGTTATATTTTATGTATGTAAAAAAATTTGAGGAGTTAAGCAAATCCGATATTGGAATTGCAGGTGGAAAAGGTGCAAATTTGGGTGAACTGACTCAAGCGGGCATTCCAGTACCACCAGGTTTTGTAGTAACGGCACAAGCTTATAAATATTTCATGGATGAAGCTGGAATTAACGATCAGGTAATGGAAATCCTTGATGCAATCGACATCAACGATACCAAAGCTCTTCAGGCAGCAGCTGAAGAAATCAAAACAATCATTATCGAATCTCCTATTCCAGATGATTTAGTATTATTCATTCGCGAATATTATAATGAACTCTGTCAAAGGGTCGGCGAAGATGACACTGATGTAGCAATCAGGTCTTCCGCAACCGCTGAAGATTTGCCTGAAGCATCATTTGCAGGCCAACAGGACACTTTCCTGCATGTATCCGGTGATGATGAAGTAATCGAATACATCAGAAAATGTTGGGCATCATTATTTGAAGCAAGAGCAATCTTTTACAGAGAAGAAAATGACTTTGAACATTCAAAAGTTTACATTGCAGTAGTTGTTCAAAAAATGGCAAATGCCGATAAGGCAGGAGTAATGTTTACTGTAAATCCATCCACTGGTGAAGAAATTGCATTAATTGAAGGATCCTGGGGACTTGGAGAATCAGTAGTGTCAGGGGACGTAACCCCGGACAACTATCAGGTTGACAAAAAGGACAACGAAATCATCAACGTTACAATCAGTGACAAAAAGGTAATGTACACCAATGATGAAAAAGGTACCAGTGTAAAGGTTGAAGTTCCTGAAGAAAAAAGAAAAGAAAGAGTATTGTCTGATGCGGAACTCGTTGAATTGACTGAAATGGGTAAAAGGGTTCAGGCTCACTACGGTGAACCTATGGACACCGAATGGGCATTTGAAAAGGACATGCTGTTCTTGCTGCAGGCAAGACCAATCACTACTTTGGGCAATGCCAGTGAAGAGGCTGGTGATGCTTCCTCTGATTTAGGTGATGTTTTGGTAAGGGGTCTTGGAGCAAGTCCTGGAATGGCTTCAGGTACAGTCAAAATCATTTTGGACATTGATGAGCTGGATAAGATTAAAGACGGAGACATCATGGTTACAACAATGACCACTCCGGACATGGTGCCTGCTATGAGAAGAGCAAGCGGTATCGTAACCGATGAGGGTGGAGTAACCTGTCATGCTTCAATCATTTCAAGAGAACTTGGAATTCCTTGTGTTGTAGGAACCGGTGATGCTACAGCCAAATTGGAAGAAAACACCGGCGTTACCCTGGACGGTAAAAAAGGATTGGTGTTTGATGGAATCTCCGAAACCAAAGAAGAGGCAACTGTGGTTGCAGGAACTGTTGAAGCAGCTCCAATAATAACAGTAACTGAAGTTAAAGCTAATGTAAGTATGCCTGAAGCGGCTGAAAAAGCAGCAGCAACCGGTGCAGATGGTGTCGGACTTTTAAGAACTGAACATTTAATGTTAACCTCTGGTATTCACCCTGGCAAATTCATTGCCGATGGAAATGAAGATGAATTGATTGATACAATTGCAGACAATGTTCAAATTGTAGCTGACGCATTCTATCCAAAACCTGTATGGTACAGGACCCTGGATGCACCAACCGATGAGTTCATCACATTAGAAGGTGGAGAAAACGAACCTAGGGAACACAACCCAATGCTTGGTTGGAGAGGAATCAGAAGGGAACTCGACCAGCCGGAAATCCTTAAATGTGAATTCAGAGCAATCAAAAAACTGCATGAAAAAGGATACACTAACATTGGAATCATGATTCCATTATCACAAAGTCCTGAAGAGCTTAAGCAGGCTAAGGCACTTTGTTCTGAAGTCGGATTCGAACCTCACAAAGATGTTGACTTCGGTATGATGGTGGAAATTCCTGCAGCTGCAATAATGATTGATGAATACATTAAAGTTGGAATCGACTTTGTAAGTTTAGGAACCAACGACCTGACTCAATACACTCTTGCGGTTGACAGAAACAATGAGTTTGTAGCAAAACACTACACTGAAGAGCACCCTGCAGTAATGAAACTGATTGAAAGAACAATCAGAAAATGTGCAGAAGCAGGTGTCACATGCAGTATCTGTGGTCAGGCTGGTAGTGTACCTCACATTGTTGAAAAACTTGTTGGATATGGAATTACAAGTGTATCATCAAATACTGATGCTATAGCTGATGTGAGAAAAACTGTTGCGCGTGCTGAACAAAAAATTATTCTCGACGCTGCTCGTAAACGTCTAGAATAATCTTTTTATTCTTTTTTTTATTTTTATTTTTATTTAATTATTGTTAGATAGGTTACTTTATGGATGATAAGCCAATAGATAAGCAGGATATATTGAATGAATTGGATGAACTTCACAAATTGGACCATGACTATGCAGACGGCAGGATATTGGGTTCAATGTGTACTGAAGCACATCCCTTTGCAAAGGAAGTATTTTGCAAATTTTTAGATACCAATTTGGGAGATCCCGGCCTTTTTAAAGGAACTAAACAGATTGAAAATAAGGTCATCAAATCTATTGGAGAGTTATTGTCTCTTGATGAAGCCTATGGTAACATTGTCACTGGTGGAACTGAGGCCAATCTAATGGCAATGAGGGCTGCCAGAAATCATGCAAGAAAATACAAGGGAATAGTTGATGGTGAAATAATCATTCCCGAATCTGCCCATTTTTCATTTAAAAAAGCTGCAGACATGCTTAACCTAAAAATCGTTGAAGCAAAAATCGATGAAAATTATAGGATTGATGTCGGGGCCCTTAAGGATGTGATTTCAGATAAGACCGTGGCAATAGTGGCAATTGCCGGAACAACTGAATTGGGCTTGATTGACCCTATTGAAGAGATTTCAAAAATTGCTTTTGAAAACAATATCTATTTCCATGTTGATGCAGCCTTCGGAGGATTTTCAATTCCATTTTTAAAAGAGGAGGGTTATGACTTGCCGGTATTTGATTTTTCACTTGAGGGGGTCTGTTCCATAACTGTTGACCCTCACAAGATGGGTCTGGCTCCGATTCCTGCCGGAGGAATCATTTTCAGGTATGAAGAGTATCTTGATGTTATGGCAGTTGATTCACCATATCTGACTGTAAAAACACAATCAACCATTGTTGGAACTCGGTTGGGCGCTTCATCTGCTGCAACCTATGCGATAATGAAGTATTTCGGAAAGGAAGGCTATTCCAAACTTGCTCAAAACATGATGGAAAACACTAAATTCTTTGCCGAAAACCTGAAGAAACTGGGCTATGAAATTATCTGCGAGCCGGAATTAAATATCGTTGCATTCAACCATCCTGATATGGAAGCCAATGATTTGGCTAAAAAATTAGAAGATTTGGGATGGAAAGTGTCTGTTGCCAAATGTCCGGTAGCTATTCGTGTAGTCCTAATGAATCACATTAAAAAAAATCATTTGGAAGAGTTATTGAAAGATTTGGAAGATATATACTAATCTTCAATACTTTCAACATACATCAAAGGATAGTTTAACTCTTCAATGAATTCAATTCTTATTATTGCAACAACGTCATCTACTTTTGTATGGATTTTAACGTCGAGCATATCTCCTGTAAGGGAGGTGTAGTCAAATTCGGTCATGGATTCCTCAAGTTTATCGAATCTTATTTCAACCTCTACCTTTTCAATTGCAGGCTGAAGGCTCAGTGATTCCTCCATGGCCTTTTCAAGGCTTTCCTTTGTGTCCTTGTTTACAGGTGTTCCTACAAACTGGTGGAACAATGCTCCCATACTGATTGCGCCTTCAAATATGGCGCGTTCACGTGTTGTTATGTTTGAAAAGTATTTTGTGTCTATATCCATCCTGACCCTCCATTTAAGAATATTATCTTGTCATATATCCACTCTGACGGCATTGGATTTATGCAGCAGTAGAACAGCACAAATGAGATGATTAAAACTGTTGCCAGAATGTATATTCTGTTGTCCTTCGGATAGAAGAAACTGAATGCGAGTCCAATCACCAGGAATATCGCAGTAATTATCAGTGCGTTTGATGCCTGAGGGTTGTCTTCAAGCACTTGTGTATTGATTGGCCCCTTGTCAACAATGTCTCCTTGAACGATTATCCTATTTTCAGTCGAACCGATAGGGTCGCATGTAATCAGATATGCTGAATCTGATCCTTCAGGAACGAAGTTATAGGTTGCAGGCACTATTTTTGTGTCAACCACCTTATATTTAATCTCTCCGATTCCGGGCCATTCAAGAATGAATGTATCTCCAACGCCCAATTCATTCAGCCTCAGGAATGGTGAGCCCTGAAGTGTCCGGTGTCCGTACAATGCAACAGGATTTTTAGTTGGAGTGTTTTCTCCCGGGTCGCTTAAAACTCCGTAATTTAAGGATTCATTGTTTATCTTTTCATTGACTCCGATTGAGGGGATTATGATTTTGGGAGAATCTGCATTGATGGTTTTGTCCACAACGACCTTTGTTGAAAAGTAATTGACTTCTCCCATCGCATATAATCCTATTATCAAAAGACAAATGATAACAATTATTGTTGAAATGCTAGGCTTGTTCATGCTATCAACTTTGTTAATATTATTATATATTAATTGTGATATGTTTCGCTGATTTCTGTCACCATCCAATCCGGCGCCTCTGATGTTGGAATTGTCAGGACAATATTTTCCATATTGTTTATTATGTAACTGACCTTGTCCTGCGGTGCCTCAATCAAAAGCATATATTGTGCATCCAGATCTCCCAGGTTGATTTGTCTTTCGTAATTTGACAGCTTCACTCCATAATCGTCAAGCATCTTAAAGGTTTTTTTCTCATCATATCCGTTGATGATCGATGCCTTAATCATTTCCAGCACGTCTGATGAAAATGCTTTCGTATTTTCACGGGGATTGCTGCTGTTCCCCTCAACTGTCATTTTTGATTTTGAATATTCTGAATCGATTTCTCCGTTTTCCTCATATCTCATTATGGATATTACTGTACATCCTCTTATTTCGGGTGATGTGGAGTTTGTAATGTTTTCGTCTGTTGAGTTGGAATTTGTATAGATGTCTACAACGCTGCCTTCCTTTACAAGGCCCGCTCCAGCCTGAAGCCGTGAAACCAGAATAGGTACCGAAACGGTATTGGGTTCATCAAATTTTATTTGGGAGAGAATTTTTGCATCATTCTCATTAACGATTTCCATTGCTTCGTATATTGAAATGATTGTGCTTTTGCTTTCGTTTTCGTAAACTACCATTGTCCTGTTGTATTTGTCCTGATGAAGATTTATTGATTTTTTGTGATGTTCCTTCCAGTCCTTTGTTGCGGGGGTCATGATGTTTATTGACTCGACTTCATGTGCATTTTTTGCGTCGTTAATCTGATTTTCAATTAGCAGTGCATTGGCCGAATCTGTCAGTGCTCCGGAATAGAGGTCATGAAGCTCATTCAGCTTTGTTGTTTTTGCAAGTGACAATGCCTCCTGTGAAGGTTCATAGATTATGAAATAATAGGCCGTTATTATCAATGTCACAAGAATCAATGTCGTAATGATTATACCTATCTTTCTTTTTTTCTCATTGTCAGTGATATCGATTGATTTTGGAGATAAATAAATTCCAATTTTTCGATTCAGCTTTTTCAGTGGTGTTAATTCATCATCTTCTTCTTTTTTTGGCGGTTTTTGAAGTTCGCTGGAAATTTGTTTTTTCAGTTCCTGTGTCTCTTCAAAACCTTTAGGATATAATGGATCACGTGGTTTTTTGGTATTCATTTTCAATACTCCTAAATTCAGTTATATGGATGGTTAACTTAATTAAATAGGAGTAATATTCCTTATCTTTTAATTAAATTAATTATTAGGTAGTAAAGACAGAATAATAGCAATATCAATGCAGGTACATTAATATTGTATATTATGATGTTGATTGGAAGAATCAAAATCACTATTAATATTGCGGATATTGCAATTACTGGAATGTTGTCGAATTTCGGATATCTGATATTGCATATCATAAGCAATGAAATAATTGCGCTTAATATCAATGCAACATACGGATTGAATAATCCGCTCAGATAATATGTGGCCAATACAAGTGATATTCCTGGAATCGGAAAGCCTATGAAGTCCTTTGTATCGATTTTGCCGGCAATTACATTATATCTGGTCAATCTCAAAACTCCACAAATAACAATAAATAAGCTAATGATAACTACTATTGCCTGAAATATGCCTGGGGTGGTGTTAATGCAACTGTAAAGAAATGTTGCAGGTGCTACTCCGAATGAAATGATATCGGACAAAGAATCGATATTTTTCCCGAAGCCTAAATCGTCCTGTCTATTTGTTTTGCGTGCTACCCAACCATCTGAGGAGTCAAATATGATTGCAATAATCATGAGGATTGCAGCTAGCTCAAAATTGTGATTTATTGAGCTAATGATGGATAGGAATCCTGAACTCATATTCAACAGGGATATGATGTCGGATATCGCTATAAAACTTTTCATCTCTGTGTTCATGCTACTCATAATTCAACTCCAGTATTACTTTCTACTTCATTTCTTATTAATGTTACCTTCTAATTCGTATAATTTTTACTCATATCCGTATTTATTAATGTAGGCATGTTAGTTTTACCCGATTTGAAAAATTGTTTTCATTAATTATTATTTACTTATTGTTATAAAGTTATTTTGGTTAGATATTATTGTTATTGTTCTAATCGGTTAAAATAAAGTTTTTTCCAATTTTTTTTAAAAAAAGTCCAATAAAAGATAAAATATATATAATAATGTTTTTAATAAATATTTATTGTTAGACTTTATAAACATCAATAAATTTCTTTATTTAGGTATTAAATTGGGAATTATCTTCCTTAAATTTAGTATTTCTAAATGATATTTCTTGTTTGTTTAGACGACTAATTTATATTAATATATTGCGAGTAGTTAGATGATAGAAGATAATATACGCATGCTCAGGCAAGCAGCAGTGGCCACATCAAGTGAAACCTTTGAAGTTGATAAGGCTTGGGGCATTGTTGCAGGAAATGTTGATTTGGTTGATGCTATGGCATATAAAGCCATTGCATCTAATCATCAAATTAAAATACTTTTCAGAGAGCATGTCATATTGACTGATGGCAAGGTGGACAAGAAATTTGATTTTATCATGTTTTATGGCAATTCTCTTAAATTGAATGAATTTAAGGCCGAAACCCAAAAGCATGGTGGAGCTTATGTTCAGGTTTCTAAAACTCATCTGTTGAATGAGCCAAATTTAATGGTATTGGTGGCTCCTGATGATGTGATAAGAAACATAGTGTCCGTCCTTGGAAAATCAAGGATTTCATTTGCAATTCTGCAGGAATCTCAAACTACTGGGTTCATAGATATTGATATAAGTAACGAAGTTAAATTGCCAAACTTTATTAAATCTCTCTTCAAACCATTTTATAATGCTAATGAGGTTGTTTTATCAACAGTATTGTTGTCTGTTGAAAGGAAAGAGGCAGTTAATAAAGTTCAAAGTATAGCTACATCTAATAAGGTTTTCGTTATCGATTTTAGAGATATTGTAACGGAGGATTTATCATGAATATTTTTGGAAATGAAGAGGAAGAACCACAAACTGAAAATACTAAAGTCATTAGTAACAGTTTAGGAATTGATTTAGGAACTTTAAACACTGTAATTGCAAAGCCTTCAGGTGACAAATTTGATTTATACCAAATTCCATCTGTTGTTGCAGTTAAAAAAGATGACCCTTCAGAAGTATTGGCTGTTGGTGAAGAAGCTAAAAAAATGCTCGGAAGGACTCCTGAAGATATTCTTGCAGTAAGACCTTTGAAAAAAGGAGTTATAGAAAACGTTGTACAAGCACAGGCATTGCTCATTAAAGCAATGCAAATCGGTATTAATGAAGGTGAAACTGTAGGTAGAATCGTCATTGGTATTCCTGGTGATGCTTCTGAAGTAGAAAAGAATGCTGCTGAAGAGATTGGAAGAAAAGCAGGTGCTCAAAACATTCTGGTAATTAGTGAAGGATTGGCTGCAGCTATTGGTGCAGGTTTGCCTATTGCAGAACCTAACGGCACTATGGTTGTGGATATTGGTGCAGGTTCAACCGATATTGTAATCATTTCCCTCGGTGGTATTAATGATATTGAAACCGTTAGATGTGGTGGAGATGACATTGATATTAAGATAGTTGAACTTGTAGCAGAAAAATACGATGTAGCAATTGGTATTCATGATGCAGAAGCTGCAAAAATTGAAGTTGGTATGGTGCATTGTTCCGAACAGCTTGAAAACTTAAGTGTAGAAGTAATCGGTAAATCCCTTGAAACTAACAGGCCTAAAAAGGTTGTAATTGATTCAATGCTCGTTGCAGATGCAGTAGAGCCATATATGCAACAAATAGTTGACGGCTTAAATGTAATTTTAGAAAGATTATCTCCAGAATTGATGATGGGCGTTTACAATAACGCTGTTGCTGTTGGTGGAAGTTCAAGACTCCGTGGAATCAAAAACAGAATCTTTGATGAAATCGGAATCCCAATAGAAATTTCTGAAGATCCTATGACTGTTGTAGCAAAGGGTACTGCTATCGTTGCTGCTGAACCTCTTGCTTTAGAACCTGAAGTTCGTCTCAGGGCCATGAAATAAATTTATTTTATTTCATTTCTTTTTTTTATTTTATATTTATTGATTTTTATGGATATTTTAGGTATTGATGAAGCTGGAAGAGGGTCTGTTTTGGGACCTATGGTGATTGCAGGAGTAGTGGTTCCTGAAAAGATGGAAAAGGTCCTTGGAAGAATGGGTGTTAAGGATTCCAAGAGGTTAACTGCAAATCGCCGTACGATACTGTCTCGTAAATTAAAAAAAATGTTTGAATATGACATTATCATAATATCTGCTCGTGAAATTGATGAAATGAGGGCAGACGGAATAAACCTTAATGAAATCGAAAAAAATGCAATGGAAGAATTGATTTTAAGGTTAAAACCGGAAAAGGCCATTGTTGATGCTGTTGATGTGAAGGCTGAAAGATTTCAGGAAAACCTTAAGAAAGACACAGGTTTTGATGTTATTGCGGAACATAAGGCTGATGATACCTATATTCAGGTCAGTGCTGCTTCAATTATAGCAAAGGCTGAAAGGGATGCTCAGATTGCTGAGATAAATAAGGAATTCATCAAATCCGGTGGAATCGGTTCAGGATATCCATCTGATCCTACAACCAAAAAATTCCTTACAAATTATACCTATGATGAAATGCCTGATTTCGTTAGAAGGTCATGGAATACGGTAGCTAAAATGAAATAATATAAATCTTTTTTTAAATAATATTTAAGTATATGAATTAATATAATATTCTTATAAATTAATTTTCAATATAATATATTTAGGGATAAAAATGATTATTGAGTATATTATGCCATTTGTTGATGGGATAGTTGACATTTTTACGCAAGGGGGAATTATTACTTACATAATTCTTTTTATGGGTATTTATGGTCTTATTATTGCATTAAGAAAAATTGCATATCTTAAAAAAATTAGTAAGGTCGATACAACCGAAATTTTCGGTGTTGTAACCGCATCAATGGAAAGGGGCGGTGCTGTAGAGGCCTTAAAACAGATTAATGGGTTTAAGAATCCAATTTCCAGAATTATTTCTGAAACTTTAAAGATAGGTTATAAGAACAAGACTGAAGTTGAAGAGAGTATGGAACAAATTTTCATTGTTGAAGTTGCTAAAATGACCAAAGGTTTAAGCACTATCAAGACGATTATTGAGCTTGCTCCATTTTTAGGTCTGATCGGTACTGTTATAGGTATTTGGATGACATTCAAATCATTAGGTGTTCATCCGGATTCTGCGGCAATGGCAGAGGGTATCTACATTGCTTTGACAACTACAATCATGGGGCTTTTAGCGGCTATTGTTCTATTGCCTGTATATACTTATATTCAAGGTCTTATCGAATCTGAAATGGATAAGATTGAACTTGCTACAAAAATGACCAATTGGGGATATGCCGTCGTTAATATTAGAGTGGATTCTAATGTGGAATGCGCACTTGAGGCTCTTCAGGAAGCTGAAGGTGTTGTAAATGCCAGGCTGATCTCTGATCCTTATGCTAATATCAAGGTTTCTTTTAAACCGAGCATGTTAGATAAAAGTATTGCAAATATTATTTTAGAAAAGTGTAATGTTAACGCTGAGATTACTGAAAGTAAACTAAGACAATAGGTGATTGAATTGGCAATTGATGTAAAAAAGCATAAAAAGAAATTTTTAGATCAAAAACCTACTATCAATTTGGTTCCTTTTATTGATATTCTATTCACTATCATGATTTTCTTAGTTGTTACTAGTAATTTTTCAGCTACAGATGTTCAAACGGATGCTGCAGATGATGTTAAAGATACTGGCGGAAAACCTAATGTAACTGATGTTTCCGGTGACCAGGAATACTATGTTGTGCCGGTGGCCCATCTTAATAAGGTTACTGTTAACGGTCAGGACAGGTCTGATGCGATATCGGGCAGCGCCGTTGGTGTTCAAGCTAATGTTATTGATCAAGGACAGGTTACCATCAAACCGGGTGAAATCGTTATAGAAACTCCTCCTGGTGTGCCTCCAGAAGTGGCGGTACAACGTCCTGAAGTTAATTAAGGAGATATGAAATGTATACTGGTAGAATTTTATCAACAGGTATGAATAGTGAAGGTAAACCTTTTGTGGCCTACAGGGTATCAAGCAGGTCATTTCCGAATAGGGATTGCTATAAGTTTGATGACCATGTGGCTGTTGTTCCGAAGGAAGGTTTTGAAAAAGATATCTATAAGAGCACTTATATTTCTTACAATTGCATCTGTTTTGCAAATGATGTTGCAGTTGTATCAAACGGTTCTCAGACAGATGTTATAGCAGATAAGATTCGTGTAGGAATGAATATCAGAGATGCAATGGCATATTCATTGCTTACTATGGATTATGAAAAGGATGACTATAACACTCCAAGGATCGCCGCTGCCGTAACAGCAACTGATAACGAAGACGAATATGAGTGTTATATTGGAATTGTTAACGACAACAAGATACTGGTTGAACAGGTGCCGTATGGGGAAGCCGCTTTCATTTCAACATATGGCAGTCAGGTGCCTGATAAGGTTGATTTTGAAGCCAAGACTTCCGAAGAGGCCGCAAAATATATTTTTGATGAAGGTACTTTTGCTGATTATGAAAAGCCTGTCACATCCGGTGCGGCTGTTTTTGATGGAAAATGGACTACTGCAGTCTATGTTCCATAATTTTTCTTTTTTTTTAAGTTTTTAGATGATTATTATGAGTATTGAATTGTTTGGTTTAGAAGACATTCCCATTATTGATGGGAACAGTGATATTTCTCAAATTATTAAAGAGGCCATTGAAAAGCAGGGCTGCGGTTTAAATCATGGGGACATTGTTTTGATTGCCGAAACCTTGATTTCAAAGGCTGAAGAAAATTTCATAAAATTGGATGACTTGACACCTTCTGATTTTGCAATCAGGCTTTCGAATGATTCAGGCAAAGACCCCAGACTGGTTGAGGCCATTTTAAATGAATCAAATGAGGTTGTCCGCATTGGCCCTAATTTCATAATAACCGAAACAAAACAGGGTTTTGTCTGTGCCAATGCAGGTATTGACGAGTCCAATGTTGGCGAAGGGCTTGCCACTCCAATGCCAAAGGATGCTGACGGCTCTGCCCGTGAAATTCGAGAATATTTGGAACATGAGTTCGGCGAAGAAATTGCTGTTATAATTACTGATACCCAAGGAAGGGCATTCAGATTCGGTGCAATCGGCACTGCAATCGGTTGTTCAGGAATTTCACCTATCTGGAAACGTGTCGGTGAAAAGGATTTGTATGGAAGGGAACTTGAAACAACTGAAATTGCAACATGCGATGAGCTGTCTGCAGCAGCATCCCTTATTATGGGGCAGGCTGATGAGGGTCTTCCTGTTGTTATTATACGTGGTTTTGACAGTTTTGACATTTTGAGAAATCCTGATTCAAACATTAAACCTGTTTTGATGCCTAAAGAGGCAGATGTATTTAGAAAATAGTTGATATTATGATTACTGTTTTATCTGGAGGAACTGGTACTCCAAAATTATTGCAAGGCCTTAAGGAAATTGTTGATCCTAAGGATTTGACAATTGTTGTAAACACCTTGGAAAATGATTACTTTTCAGGGGTTTATGTCTCAGCAGACATTGACACCGTATTGTATACGATGTCTGACATGATAAATGATGAGTTCTGGTATGGCGTTAAGGATGATACCTTCATAACTCATGAAAGGCTTGAAGAGCTTGGTTGTCCTGAATTGCTTAGAATTGGCGATATTGACCGTGCAACAAAGATACAGAAAACCCAATTGATGGAAATGCATGGTCTTGCAAGGGCATGTGAAATTCAGGCCAAAAACATGGGAATCGAATCAAGAATCATTCCGATGAGTGAGGAGGACTCTGAAATAAAAATCGTCACAGATATCGGTGAGCTTGAGTTCCATGACTTTTTAATTAAGCACCAGTCAGAACCTGAAGTTTTGGATGTCAAATTTTCAAATGTCAATCCATCAGATGGGGTTGTTGATGCAATTAAAAATTCAGATGCGGTAATTATCGGACCATCCAATCCAATTACTTCAATTTTACCTATATTATCTCTCGACGGTGTTCGTGATGCTCTAAAAGATACTTATGTTATTGCAGTTTCACCAATTATTGGTTCAGGTGCTGTTTCAGGGCCTGCAAATAAATTCATGAATGCTTTGGATATTGATGTTTCAGCGATTGGCGTTGCATCACTATACAAGGATTTCCTAGATAATATTGTTATTGATGATAAGGATTATAATCTGAAATCACAATTAAATCAAATAGTTAATAAGGTAACAATTACAAATACTATAATGAATAGTTTAGAAGTCAAAAAAAGTTTGGCTCAAATTATTATAGATAGTATTCCTTAATAGAAAGAGGCGATTATCAAATGATACAGATGACATTAATACAAATTGACAACTATGGACCTTGGACCGTAACTCCAAGACCAAGAACTGAATCCGACTTACAAATGCTTCAAGCGAGCTTATTTGCAGATTTAAACAATCATTTTGGAAACAAGAAAGGTTTAGTGTTCTTCACTAGATTCGATAATTTACTTGCTGTTTCAAATGGATTAGATGAAGAAGACCATTTAAGAATTCAAAGGTCCATCAGAAACAGATACCCAATCACTGTAAGTATGGGTGTCGGCGCTGCTGAAACTCCTCATGAAGCACAAAAATTGGCAACAATTGCACTTCAAAAAGCGGGAAGTGCTCAATCAGGCGAAAGAAAAGAGATTTTGGCTGTAGACAGTTTGGTAAGTGAGGAAGACAGTTTTGTTCAAGCAGCTCATATTGACATCAACAGCGTTACAGAAACTTTGACAGACATTGAATCCGCTTTTGATACCAGCTTCATGGTTAACAAGGCTCAACATTATTTGATGACCAAACTCATTAAGAAAGGAGCATTACTGTTCTTCATCGGTGGGGATAATTTCATGTCTCCATGTAATGGATTGTCCGAACAGGAAATCGAAGATATCATGGTTGAAATAGATGAGGAAATAGGCATTAAACTCAAAGCAGGTATTGGAAGAGGTAAAAATGCTGAAGATGCTGCTTACATGGCAGATATTGGTCTTGAAGAAATCAGAGCTCATAACAATGAAATGTGGACTTGGGTAATCGAAAAAGAATATTAAGGGATATTATGATTAGAGTAGTTGCTCCAATGGCTGGAATAACTAATGCTAATTTTTTAAATAAGGTTATTCCATTGGGTTTTGATGTAGCTACTTTAGGCGGATACAGTTTGGATGCGCCTACAATTGAAGCAAGTAAAAAGATCATCGCAAGAGGAAGGGCTGAATTCGATTTTCCTTTGGATGAGATTTTTACTCATATTCAAAATGAAGTTAATTCAATTAAAAGTGTTCACAGCAGCGTAAAAGTTTCAGCGAATGTGAGGGCAACAACTCCGCAGCCGATTATTGATGTTGGAAACATCAAGGATTTGGATATAGTAGAAATCAATTGTCATTGCCGACAGGAAGAAATTTTATCAATCGGTTGTGGTCAGGAAATGTTGAATCGCCCGGATTTATCTAATTTTATTTCTGAAATTGTTGATAACGTAAAAAGCGAAGTGTCAGTTAAAATCAGAGCTAATGTTGAAGGAACCGATACTTTGAAATTATCAAAGCTAATAGAGGATGCCGGTGCCGATTATTTGCATGTCGATGCAATGAAGAAGGGTGTCTTTGAAGCGGACTGGGAACTATTAAGTGAAATTTGTAATAATGTTAATATTAAAGTTATTGGGAATAATTCAATCAACAGTAATGAAAATCTTGAAAAAATGGTTAATACTGGTGTTGATGGCTTTTCAATAGCTCGTTCAGTAATTTCTGGAAATTTAGATTTTAATATTGCTAATTTTTAAAAAATTTAAAACAATTGTTATTAGAAAGTATTATTAATAGTTTAAAATAAAGAATAAAACAATAGGTGATTTCATGGATTTTATAACTCTTAAGAATATTACAAAAACTTTTGATGGTGTTGATGTTCTTAAAGATATTAATTTAAAGATTAATGAAGGAGAGACTTTAGGTATTTTGGGACGTAGTGGAAGTGGAAAATCTGTTTTAATCAATATGCTTAGGGGAACAAAAGAATACACTCCTGATGCAGGTAATATTATAATGAATATTGCTGTTTGTCCAGATTGTTTGGCTGTTGAATCTCCATCTCATGAAGGTAATAAATGTGAGTGTGGGGGAACATTTGAAGCAAGGGAAGTTGATTTCTTCAATGCTGAAAGAAAGTTATTTGCAAGCATTAAAAGAAGAATTTCCATCATGCTGCAACGTAATTTCGCTTTGTATGATGAAGAGACTGTAATAGAAAATGTAATGAGAGCCGTTCCGGATACTGTAGAGTATGAAGAAGGATTATATCTTGCTTTAGAATTATTGGAAATGGTTCAAATGAACCATAGGATTACTCACATTGCCCGTGATTTAAGTGGTGGTGAAAAACAGAGAGTTGTGCTTGCAAGGCAATTGGCTAAAAATCCAATGATGTTTTTGGCAGATGAACCTACAGGTACATTGGATCCTCAAACTGCTGTAAAGCTTCACAATACTCTGAAGGAAGGTGTTAAAGACAAAAACATTACTATGCTTATCACTTCTCACTGGCCGGAAGTAATGATTGAACTTGCGGACAACGTAATCTGGTTGGAAGATGGCCAAATTAAGGAGGAAGGAGACCCACATGAGGTTGTGGATCATTTCATGGAAACAGTTCCTGTTCCTGAAAAACCGGAAATCCCTGAGTTTGGTGAAGAGGAAATTGTCATTAAGGACCTCAAAAAGCATTACTATTCCATTGAACGTGGTGTGGTAAAGGCTGTTGACGGAATCAACTTGAACATCCACCATGAAGAGATATTTGGAATTGTTGGTTTGAGCGGTTCAGGTAAGACAACAACTACAAGAATGCTTATTGGATTGACCGAACCAAGTAGTGGTGAAATTGATATCAAGCTTGGTGACGAATGGATTGACATGACTAAAGGAGGTCCTCTCAACCGTGGACGTATAGTTCCTTATTTAGGCTTATTGCACCAGGAATATTCACTTTATCCTCACAGAACAATTCTAGGTAACTTGACTGATGCTATTAGTTTGAACTTGCCTGCCGAATTTGGTAAAATCAAAGCGGTTCATGCATTGACTACTGTTGGATTTGGTGAAAAGGAAGCTAATGTGATTTTAGACAAGTATCCTGACCAGTTAAGTGTAGGTGAAAAACATAGGGTTGCTTTGGCACAAGTGTTAATCAAAGAACCTAAAATCATCGTTTTGGATGAGCCTACAGGTACTATGGATCCTATTACTCGTGTTAATGTTACCGACTCAATTCTAAAAGCCCGTACAGAATTAGAGCAAACATTCATTATCGTTTCTCACGATATGGACTTTGTTTTGGATGTCTGTGACAGAGCGGCTTTAATGAGGGGAGGAAAACTCTTGGATGTTGGTACTCCTGAAGAGATTGTTGATCAATTAACTCCAGATGAAAAAGAAGATATGCTTAAAGACAGATAAATCTTCTTATTCATTTAATCTTTTTTTTATTATTTTCCAGTTCGGACAGAATTTGTCCATCAGTTTTTTAAAATTTTTTCCGTGATTGAATTCAATCAGATGGCACAGCTCATGTATCATCACATATTCAAGGCATTCCTTATCTTTTTTTGCAAGATTCAAATTAAGTGTGATTCTGCCGTCCTGCTTGCAGTTTCCCCAGTTTTTCATTTTTCTGACTGTAACGTCTGAAGGATTTCGTCCAACGATTTTTGTGCATTTGTCCAGAACTTCAGGAATTGCTTTTTTCAGTTCATGTCTGTAGAATTCGTCCAGAATCTTTTTTCTTTTTTCTATTGTGCTTCTTTTTGGAATGGGTAAATAAAGAGTGTTTTCATTTATAAAAGCATGTTTCACATTTTTGTTTGAAATCAGCTGCATGTTATATTCTTTGCCCCACAGGAAGTGCTTTTCACCGTTGTCATATTTTAAGGGAGCTTTGATGTTATTTTCCAAAATGTATTTTTGCTTTTTCAAAATCCATTCCTTTTTTGATTTGACAAAGCCAATTATTTCCGCATCGCTTACAAATATCGGTGCGGATACTTTTACATCTCCATTTGGTGGCAGGATGCGTATATACATATTCTTGATGTTTTTCCTCTCGACGGTGACGGCAATATTTTCGATTAACATTCGATTAAAAAATAAGTTTTAAAAGATATTTAAAATTTGTGTAAAATAATTAATGGTTATGATTATTAATTGTATTTTTACAAAAAAGATTATATATTCATACTTTAAATAAATTATATTATTATTTTATAAATTTACTTGGAGAAATGAAAATTATTTTTGGAGGATATTATGACTTGGGAAGATGCACCATCTCACATTTGTAGAGGGGGAGATGTAAGAGGACTTGCTTTTTGCTGTCCGCCAGTTAAACCATGCCCAGTTTTAAACGCATTACAGGAAGTTAATTTAACTCCTCAGGAGTTTATTAACATCAAGATTCAATTCGGTAAAGAAACTAGATTAGGTGAAGGGGCTGGGACCTGTTTCGGTTCACTTGTATGGTGTTGCAAACCATCAAAACCTTGCCCATTAAGAGACATGACTTTAAGGAATATGGGAATGAGCCATGATGAGTATTTGGATTTGAAAAGGCAATTATCTGAAAGATTGGTCGGAGTTAAAAAACCGGATCCTGACCAAAGAGCTGAAGCATTGGCTGAAACATTCAATATTTCCAAACTTGAAGCCATGAATGTTTTAACTGAATGTAATAATGATTTAAGAGCTGCTGTAAAAGTACTGCATGCAAAATCTATTGAAAATTCTGATTAAAATGGATTGGACATCTATTTATCTTAAAACATCAACTTTAAATGTTTTTATTCTAGGCACTGGCGAAGTTGCAACAAGAAGGGCCAATAAGTTTTTGGACCATGGAGCTAATGTCAAATTGGTTGGAAATGATTTATCTGATGATTTGGCAGATAAGGGGGCACAACTGTGCTCTACAGATGATGTTGATGAGCTGGTTGAATGGGCCGATTTGGTTGTTGTTGCCAGTGGTGATGAAGGGATGTCCGACTATGTTTCAAAAATTTCACAAGATAAGTTAATTAATCGTGCTGATTATCCTTTAAAGGGAAATGTAATCGTTCCTACAAGTTTTAATATCGCAGATATTGAAATATCTATTTTTACCAATGGAAAAAGTCCGTTGATGGCTCGCCAATTGAGAAAAAAGATTCAGTCAATAATCACTGAGGAAGACATTTTGGAAATTGAGCTTCAGGATTATGCAAGATCAAAGCTGAAGGGTGCTATCGAAAACCAAAAGGAGCGCAGAAAGTATCTCTATGAGATTTTTGAGGATGAAAAGATTAACGAATTTATTGACAATCGCCAGATTGATGAAGCCAAACTATATATTGATAATTTGATAAGGGGATTAAATTGATACTTAATTTAAGGGTTGACCACAAAATTGCAGATATTCAGTCAATGGAGAATATCTCAAAGGACATGGATGAATTATTCGCTCAATTACAGGAAAAATATTCAATAAACGAATATGTTGAAATTTCCACCTGCAACAGGAAGGAATACTATATCAGCAATGACCTGATTTCTGAAGATGATGAACTCCTGTCCCATGAAAATCAAAGCATCATAATCGAATACGGTCAATCCGCTGTGATGCATCTGCTTAGGATGACTTCAGGTCTGGAATCAATGATTGTCGGTGAGGACCAGATTCTGGGTCAGGTTAAGGATGCCAAGCACAAGGCAGTTAAAAACCATCATTGCGGCAGATCTCTCGATGCGGTCTTTACAAAGGCAATACATGTTGGTCAGGTTGTCAGGAATAAGACCAATATCAACAAGGGTGCTGTTTCCATAGGTTCTGCGGCAATCGATTTGGCAGAAAAGCACATAGGTAGTCTGGATGATAAGTCAGTTCTTGTCATCGGTGCAGGAAAGATGGGCAAATTGGTTGCAAAGGCATTGGCCGAAAAGGATTTGCATGCAATTTTTGTTGCAAACCGTACATATTATGTTGCAGTGGACCTTGCCAAGGATTTGGGAGGTGAAGCGATACTTTTTGCTGATTTGGAAAAGTATTTGGCAACTGCTGATTTGGTAATAAGCGCTACAAGTGCTCCTCATGCAATAATTACAAAAGAACGTCTTTTGGGAATAGATATGGACTATGAGGATATAATGATGGTGGATATTGCCAATCCTCGTGATATTTCAGATGATGTCTCTGAATTGGGCGTCAAATCATTCAATATTGATGACTTGCGTGAAATCGCTGATGAAAATACTCAGCTCAGAATTAAGGAATTCGGTGAAGCGGAAAATATCATCAATGAAGAGTTCATTCTACTTAAAGAATCGTTTAAAATAATGGAAGTTGATGAGATTCTTGGTAATTTAAGAGCATCTATGGAAGGGATAAGACAACGTGAAACACAAAAAGCATCAGTAAAGTTGGCTGATGTAGATGGCAGTGTCAAAATTCTTGATAATCTAACAAATTCCATTGTCAACAAAATTTTCTATGACATTTCAAAAAATGTTAAAAAAGCTGCAAAAGAAGAAAATAAAGATGTTATTGATGCAGCAGAGTATATTTTTGATTTCAATTAAAATATTACTCAAACATTCCTTTAACATCACTATTTTTAATTTTAAATGAATTTAATGCATATTCAATATTTTCCATAGTTATGATATCGGCATCATTGGATATTGCATTGTGAAGGGAGGTCTTTAATATCTTTTCCTTGATGTCCCTGCCGGACAATCCTTTGGTCATTTTGACGATTTTTTCCAAATCCAAATCATGGCCGAGAGGCATTGTTTTCAGATTGTTTTCAAGTATTTCCAGTCTTTCATTTTCATTCGGCAGCTTGAATTCGATTTCCTCTTCAAATCTGCTTCTCACAGCAAGATCCAAACTGCTCTGATTGTTGGTGGCTCCTATTGTTATGACGGATTTGTTCTCCTCGATGCCATCCATTTCGGTTAGAAGTGAATTTACAATCTCGGACACGTCTCCCCTTAAAGACTGGAATGACCTGTGAAGCGCAATGGCATCGATTTCATCAATGAATATTATTGAAGGCGCATTTTCAGATGCCTTTTTAAAGAGGTCATGAATTTTGGATGAGGCATCTCCAACATGCTCTCCTATCAAGGAGGTTGCCTTCACCAGATACAATGGAACCTCAAGCTCATTGGACAGTGCCTTTACAAGCATGGTTTTGCCTGTGCCGGGAAGGCCGTAAAACAAGATGTTTTTTGGAGCCCAAGGCCCGAAGCTTTCAGGGTTTTCAAGATACCTGGTTATGACCTTGACCTTGGATTTGGCGTTTTCCTGCCCGACAATGTCATTTAGGGTAACGTCCGATTTGACGTTTTCATGCTTGTTTTCTATTTTGTCAGTGATTATCTTGATTTTTGTGTTGTCTGAAATGATTGAATTGTTCGGCTTTGCAGTTACTATTTCAAAACCGTAATCAGGGATTATTTTTTGATCAAATAAAAATGAGTTTTCACAAACAACCAGGCCCAACCATTGCTCTCTTGCATATTCTTCAAACAGATTTATGTTGGTGATTTCAATGTTTTCATCCATCATTGTGAAATCGAACGGGTAACCGACTGGTTTGACTACGACCAATTCGGCATATTCCTTATTTTCATTTTCAATTTTTGACGCCTTTTGATTGGTTGTTTTAATTTCTTGCTTTTTATTGTCACTTTTCAAATAATCACCTCCATGTTTTTGTTACACATTCAAACATTAGCTTTAATAATTTAAATAGTTGTGGTAACAAATTACTTTTTAGGAGTTTGATTAATGAATTTCACATCAAAGAGGGCACTGTTAATAACGCCATTTTATATGCTGTTTGAATTTTTCCTGCTTAAATATATCTTTTTGCTACTTGGCGGTATTGATGAGGCTTACATATTAATATTGACTTTTTTCATAGGTTTGATTCATTTTATGCCGTTGATTTTCGAGTCTAAAAAATCAAGGGGCATAACCAGATTTTTAACGGTTATTGATGGAATTTGGATGTGGGCGTCACTGATGTTTCTGATGGATATCGTATTCATATACATTGTCGCAAGATTCATTGCCCTGCCCTTTGAGGTCATTTTGATATTATTGCTGATTGTGCCGGTTGTAGGTATCTACAATTACTGGAAGGGTCATAATCTGGTTGTTCATGAGAAAACAATTGAATTGGCTAATCTGGAAAGGGACATCAGCATTGCACACCTCTCCGACATACATTTTGGATCACTGCGCCACAGAAAAATCATTCGAGACATTGCTGACAGGCTCAATGACCTTGACTGTGATTTGGCCATCATTTCAGGTGATTTGGCTGACGGCACATCAATTGTTGAGCCGGATGATTTTATGGCTTTCCGCAATGTCGGTGTGCCTGTGGTGTTTACTCCTGGAAATCATGATTTCTATTTGGGGATTGATGATGTAATTGCAGCCTGCAGGAAAGCGGGGATTATAGTTTTGGACAATCAGTCAATGGAATTCGGATGTTTAAACATTCATGGCATTACATTCAGCTTTGATGATCAAAGCAAGCCTGAACTTGATGAATTCCTGATTAAACGGGACCTGACAAATGTCCTTATTTATCATGTTCCATATTACTGGGAGGAATTTTCCGAAATGGGCTTTGATGTTCAATTGTCCGGCCATACTCATGGGGGACAGTTTTATCCGGCCGTTTGGTTTGGAAATTTAATATTCAAATACAATAAGGGTTTGTTTAAAAATGATTTGGGAAGATATCTTCATGTAACTACTGGTATTGGGGCTACCGCCACTCCCATGAGGTGGGGAACGGATTCCGAAATTGTTGTTTTAAGATTGAAAAGATTCTAATTTTTTTTTAATGAATATGCTCTTCACATTATTTTGAGAGTCCTGTTCAAATACTTATATCTTATATTATTCGGATATGTACTTTGCCATTATCTTATTAGTGGTATGTATATAAACTTAAATATTATTTTGTAGTTATTAATTATAACTGGATGGTAGTTATGGACGATAACACACTTAAAACATTTGCCTATATTAGCATTTCATCATATAGGATAAAGGCAATAAAGGCGATGCAAGAGGGAAATGAAACTCCAACTCAAATAGCTAATGATTCTGATATTAGATTGAGTCATATTTCCAAAGTTTTGAAAGAATTAAAGGATTGTGGTGTTGCCGAATGCATCAATGAGCAGGAGCGCAAAAACAGGATCTATCGTTTGACCCCTTTAGGTCATGAAATTGCCGAAAATTTGGACTGATATCTTATACTTTTTTTAATTAGTTTGGTCAAATATCTACTTATGGTAGAAGATAATCATAATCATTTTTGCATTTACTGTGGAGCGAGGTTAGTTCCGAATCAGCATTTCTGTTCACAATGCGGTAAGGAAGTCTATCATGATTCCACTCAATCAACTATGGCTCCATCAAGATATGAATCAAAAGTTAAGGAAATAGAACAGGACTATAATTCAAAACAAGCCAAGGCACAGGAACTGGTTGAAAAATTGTTTGACCCTTCACACATGTCCTATTCTAAATTCACCGCAGCCATCGAAAAGTCAAATCAATTGTTTGCCAACCAATTAAAGATAACTCAAAAGATGATGGAACTGGAAAGCAGTAACGTGGTCAACAGGCAAATCGAAGATAAAATCAGGGTATTGAACACTTTCGTTGACAAGATGGAAGAGCTGATAAATGAACTGGTAATTCAATTAAGCTCCAATAAGACTGATAATGATGATATAAATGCGTTATTTAAGGATATGGATGATTTAATAGATTCTGTTAAAGACTATTAAATCATTTCTTCATATGCTTCCTTCATTTTTAGTGCGTCCAAATCTCTTTTTGGTGTTTCGCAAATGATGTTTGCCTTCCACCCGTTGTCGATCAGATTTGAAAGCAGATCTCTGATGTTTGGACCGTATTCGTCACTTTCATCCAATGTGTGATGCTTTACCTCTCCTCCGTTTCCATATTCTATGGTGGTGAAGTGGCAATGTAGGATGTCAATGTCCAGATTATCTTCAATTGTTGAAAATATGCAATTGTAATCCTCTTTTTCATTCAAAAATCCACGGCCTCTTGCATGGACATGCGCAAAGTCTATTGTCGGCTCGAAGTTGTCAAATGTGGCGCATAGCTCAACAACTTCTGAAACGTTTCCAAGCTGTGTGCGTTTTCCTGTAGTTTCAGGCGCAAATGTAAACTCTTCAATGCCTTCAGCTTCAAGCTCTTCAAATAATCTGTTTACAGTATTCTTTGATATTTCCATGGCCTTTTCAGGCTTTCTGTTTAGATAGGCTCCGGGGTGGAATACCAAACGGTATGCTCCCATCCATTCGCCGGCACGGGCTGCAGCAATCAAATGCCCAATACTTTTATCGAGCTTTGAATCTTCCTTTGCACATAGGTTAATGTAATAGGGAGCATGCATTGAAATTAGAATGTCATGCTTTTCAGATTCTTCTTTTAATGTGGTTGCGGCCTTTTCACCAATTCTCACGCCGTATGGGGATTGGTATTCATAGGAGTCCAGCCCTTCATCCTGAATGTATTTGGGGGCCTTGTAGGCTGCTCCCTTATAATCGACAGGACTTCCGGCAGGTCCAAAAAGTACATTATGTTTCATGTTAAATCAGTTAAAAAAATAGTAAAAGGGGGAATTTAGAATATTCCCATAGCTTTGTTGGTTTTTGCAATTGATTTTTCGTTGTCACTTTCCATTTCTAAAAGTGCACGAATGGCATCAATGTTTTCAGGTATCACATCAGATTCCTGATGCACAGCCTGCATATAGAACAGTTCATTGTCCACAACGTTAATGGATTCTCTCCAAACTGGAATTTCGTACAGGTCGTTTCTGTTTCTTCCAAGTTCTTTGGCATATTCCATTAACTCAGCGGTTGAACCTAAACCTTCTTCAGCGGATACAACAATCACTCTTGAACGTTTTTCTAATGCGGCAATGATTTCTTCGGTTTCAACATCGTTGTTGATTTCAACCATGATGTTGTGTTGGTGCATTAGGGTTGTTGGCACGAGCAATGCCATGGTTGTAACGTCAATGCCTTTCATAACGGTTTTCACGTCAGGTCCGTGGTGGGACGGTACCTTTGGCGGATTTGGAACAATTGCGTTGATTGGTCCCTTTTTGATTTCAGATGGGTCGGATCCTCTTCTCACCATTACTGCCCTTACCTTTTTAATGTCTGCTATCGGGTCGATTGTTGATAGTGTACGGGTCAAACCGGTAGTGTTACATGAAACTACTCTTGTGTAGTCTGCACCGTATGAGTCATCATAATTACCGAAAGAATTGAATGAAAGACCGGTTAAATCATGGTCTTCTCCACCTTGGTAAATGGCTTTTACGCCAGCTTTCTTATACATTTCAAGATTTTGCGGTCCGATGCTTCCAGGAGTACAATCAACAACAACGTCAGCTTCCTGAATCATCTCTTCAACGGTACCGGCTATTTCAATTCCAGCATCTTTAAATAATTGTTCTCTTTCTGGAATTCCAATGTATAAAGGATATCCTTTTTCTTCAACAGCGGTTCTTGCTTCGTAGTTTGGTCTAGTTTTACTTACACCAATTACTTTCATATCATCTTGAGCGGCAACAGCATCGGCCACTCTTTTACCGATGGTTCCATAACCATTAATTGCAACAGTTTTCATTTTAATCCCTTTTTTTATAATAATTAATATTATATGGATTAAAATCTGTTTTTTAAATTATATATAATTTGATATTTTTAGTTAGAAATGGTGATTGTAAAAAAAGAAAAAGTTAATTGAATTTAATGGAGCTTGCCATTGAGTTCATTAAGGTTTCATTATCGCACTGCAATAATATGTATTTTGTATTGTCTCCGGAAATCGCCATATCATGGTAGTTGTCTTCTCCAATGAGGTTGTCTCCTTTGAAATGAAGTATTGTAGTGTTGTTGAATGACTTTACGGTTATGTTTGTATCGTTTTTGGCAAGGTCTTCATAATATTTCAACAGATTATTCTTTGCTCCAGCTGATTGCGCATATATGATGTTGATCTTTTCAGTATAGTTCTTGTAGTTCATTGTGACGTTGATGCTTTTGTCGGGTGTGTTGTTTGTCTTTTCAAATGAGATTCCCTTTGGAACATCCATCTTGAAATATGAATCAAAATCGTGCTGCTCTAAAGAGGTGTCGCTACCTGCAAATCCTGCGTTTACAACAAATAATGTAACGGCTGCTAAAAGTGCAATCAAAATTAAACTTCTACTAAAATTCATATTAACATTTATATTCATAAAATTATAAATGTTTTACTTAATCGTTTAATGTTTAATTAAATTAAGTGGTGGTGCTATTTTGAATAATGTTGATTTACATTACACTGTTGAAGGCAGTGGGGAAACTGTTGTTTTTGTACATGGGCTTTCGGACAATTTGGCATATTGGGAATTTTTAGCAAGCAATCTCAGGCATGATTATCAGGTAGTGAGGGCTGATTTGAGAGGGCATGGCCAAACGGAATTGGGTGATGATGAGATATCCATTGAAACATATGTCGAAGACTTGCATGGCCTTTTAGATGACTTAAATATTGATAAAATAAATCTGGTAGGTTTTTCCATAGGCGGTGCCTTTGCGCTTGACTTTGCGGTCAGATATCCTGACATTATATCATCATTGATTTTGATGGCATGCTTCTATAAGGCAGATGAGTGTTCTGAGATTATTTTCAACCAGTGGAAAGATGCTTTAAAAATTAGTTTCAATAAATTTTATGATTTAATTTTGCCTATGGTAGTCTGTCCTGATTTTATCTTAAAAATGCAAGAATACCACAACTTCTGCAAGTTGTGGATGAATTGCACTATTGGGTGTACTATCTTTTTTAATTAATTTTATTGTGTTTTATTTTATTTG
>NZ_CAJODJ010000003.1:0-66963 GCF_905233225.1 Methanobrevibacter sp. UBA212 | reverse complement strand
TTCTAAGAAAGTACATGCTACTTGGGAAGTGTGACAGTGGAATACAGGAGTGTATCCAACGGTAATTACACCAGGGTGTTGTAAAACAACAATTTGTGCGTCGAATTCTTTAGCTACGGTAGGAGCAGAGTCAGTGTGTCCTGCTACGTCTCCTCTTCTGATATCGTTTTTACCTACACCTCTTACGTTGAATCCGATGTTGTCACCAGGTTCAGCAACTTCAAATTGTTCGTGGTGCATTTCGATAGATTTAACTTCTCCGGAAGCTCCAGCTGGTTCAAAGATAACGTTTTCACCTTTTTTCATTACACCAGTTTCTACTCTACCTACAGGTACGGTTCCTACACCAGTGATGGAGTAAACATCTTGGATAGGGATCCTTAAAGGTAAGTCGGTAGGTTTTTCAGGTGGAGTTAATTTGTCTAATGCATCAATTAAGTTGTCTCCTTTGTACCATGGAGTGTTTGGAGATGCATCGTTAATGTTGTCCCCTTCAAATGCAGATAATGGGATGAAAGGTACGTCAGCAGGGTTGAAACCTACGGTTTTGATTAAGTTTGAAACTTCTTCTTTTAATTCGTTGTATTTGTCTTCGGAGTAATCAACTAAGTCGATTTTGTTGATTGCAACGATTAATTGGTTGATACCTAAAGTTTTTGATAAGAACACGTGTTCTTTAGTTTGAGGCATTACACCGTCGTCTGCTGCAACTACTAAAACACCAGCGTCTGCTTGGGAAGCACCAGTGATCATGTTTTTAACGAAGTCTCTGTGTCCAGGACAGTCTACTACAGTGTAGTCGTATTTTTTGGTGGAGAATTTTTGGTGAGCTAAATCGATAGTTACTCCTCTTTCTCTTTCTTCTCCTAATTTGTCCATAACAAATCTGAATTTGTTTTCTCCGTCATCTTGCACCAGCTTTTAATAATAAGTGTCCAACTAAAGTGGATTTTCCGTGGTCAACGTGTCCAATAAATGCTAAGTTAAGATGTTCTTTTTCTTTTGCCATTATATAACCTCTTTTAATAATATAACTAATAAGCTTAAATGATAGCTTAAATTCATTATATGTTTTTTAACATATAAATAGCTAATGTTTTTTTCAATAAATTTTATGAAAATATAAAAATATAAAAAAATTAAAAAGTTAATTTTAATTTTATAAGTCACCTAAATAGTGGCTTGCAGGGAACGGTTCTTCAGATAAACCTTTCCTTTGTCTGATTTCTTTCACGATTTGATGTTGCATCTCACGTGGGAGTGGTTCAAATCCTGCAATTTCAGTAGACCATAAACATCTACCTTCAGCAGCAGATCTGATGTCACCAGCGAAACCAAACATTTCAGCTACAGGCACTTTAGATTCGATTCTTGCCATGTCTCCTTCTTGACCCATGTTTACGATTTGACCTCTTCTGTTTTGGATTTCACGAGTACATGCACCCATGTAATCATTAGGAGTGTCAATAACTACTTTTTGCATTGGTTCAAGTAAAGCAGGTTCAGCAAGCATCATGGAACCTAAGATAGCGTTTCTGATAGCAGGCAATACTTGTGCAGGTCCTCTGTGGACTGCGTCTTCGTGAAGTTTTGCATCGTGGAGTTTGAATTTTAATCCCATGGAGATTTCTTCACCTAAAGGACCGTTTTTCAAGGTATTTTCAAATCCTTCGAGTAACAATTCTTTAACTTCATCCAAGTATTGAATACCACGAGTCATGTTGAGGAATATGCTTCTGTTGTGAACAGCCCATACCCTTCTGGCTTCTTCTTTTTCTAAGCCATGTTCCATGAAGTCGTTAGCCATTTCTTTACCTTTTACTCTGCCTTCTTTAATGTCTCCTTCTTGGATTGCAGCGAAGAGTTCAGGTTCGATAGGTTCAACTGTGATGTAGAATCTGTTATGTTTGTTAGGGGATTTACCTTCAACTTGTGGAGATAACTGTCTTACAGTTTCCCTGTATACAACAATAGGTTCGGATGTAGTGATGTCTACACCTTTTTCGTTGATTCTGTAACCGATAACTTCCAAGTGAAGCTCACCCATACCTGAAACTAAGTGTTCACCGGTTTCTTCGTTAATATCGATTTTAACGGTAGGGTCTTCTTTACCGGTTTGTCTTAATACTTCAATCAATTTTGGTAAATCTTTGGTATTTTTAGCTTCTACAGCTACAGTAACTACAGGTTCTGAAATGTGTTCTAAACCTTCGAACTCTTTGATTTTATGATCAGGAGAACATAAGGTTTCACCAGCGATAGCTCCTTTTGCACCTGCAACATATACAATGTTACCTGCAGGAACCTTATCGGTGTTTACTCTTTCAGGACCGAAGTATACACCCACTTGCTGTACTCTGGACTTACCGTGAGAACCGACCATGTAGACTTCAGTACCTTTTTCGATTGCTCCACCGTATACCCTACCGGTAGCGATTTCACCAGCGTGTTTGTCTACAGATACGTTGGTAACCATTACAGCTAAAGGTCCGTCAGGGGAGGTGTTGATCATACATTCACCAGCAGGAGAGTCGATTTCTCCATCCCAGATGTTAGGTACCCTGTATTCCTGAGCTTCTTTAGGGGAAGGCAAGTGTTCTACTACCATACCTAATAATACGTCAGATAAAGGTACTTTTTGAGCTAATTCTCTTTCATTTTCAGCGTTACAATAATCAATAATATCTTTAAAGTTGATTCCGGTTTCTTGCATGGTTGGAACGTTGATAGCCCAATTGTGGTATGCTGAACCGAATGCTACACTACCGTCAGTGAAGTCTAATTTCCATTCTTCTTTTTTGTCTTCAGGAGCCATGTTTCTGATTAACTTGTTAGCTTCCATGAAGATTTTCAAGAATCTGTTCTGTAACTCTTCAGGTTCTAATTTTAACTCGTTGATTAATCTGTCAACCTTGTTGATGAACAGTACAGGTTTTACGTTTTCTTTTAATGCTTGTCTGAATACAGTTTCAGTTTGAGGCATGATACCTTCTACAGCACAAACTACAACTACTGCACCGTCTACAGCCCTCATAGCACGGGTTACGTCCCCACCGAAGTCAACGTGTCCAGGGGTATCGATTAAGTTAATTAAATATTCTTTTTCTTTGTAATCGTGTACCATGGATACGTTAGCTGCATCAATAGTGATACCACGAGCTTGTTCTTGTTCGTCGAAATCTAAGAATCTTTGGTCACCGGCAAGTTCTTCGGAAATCATTCCTGCACCTGCAAGGAGGTTATCAGATAATGTGGTTTTACCGTGATCGATGTGAGCACAGATACCAATGTTTCTGATTTGTTCAGGTTCATACATCAATTCTTTGATTTTTGCAATCATTTTGTCTCTTCTACTCAAAATAACCACCTAATTAATAAATATTATATGATTAGTGCGCTGCTTTAGCAACTCTTTCTTTCTCTTCAGCTTTTTGTAAAGCGAAACTTCTTGAATCTTCTTCAGATGCAAGGATTAATTCTTCAGCTAAACATTCAGCAACAGATTTTCTGTTTTTGAATGAAGATTGTAAAGTACCTCTAGTTAAGAATCCTAATGAAAGGTCTACTCTTCTTTGTGGAGAGATGTCCACAGCAACTTGGTAACCGATACCACCGTATTTGATACGGGTAGTTTCTTCACGAGGTGCAGTGTTTTCAACTGCAGTAACTAAAACTTGAACAGGATTCTTTTTAGTCCTTTTATTAATGATTTCTAAAGCATCTTTAACGATATTGAAAGCTTTATTTTTCTTACCTGAGTTGAGATGGGTTCTCATGATTTTGTTCATTAACCTTTCAACAATTGATACTTTAGATTTTGCGAATTGTCTTTTTACATGTCTACCAGAAGTATGTGGAACTAAAGTTTCATCTAAGCAGATATATTTTACTAAACCTAAGTCCTCAACTTTCACTTCATCGAGATCCCATTTGTCAAATAATTTACTCATAAACATAACCACCTTATCTTACAGGTTTTTCTATTTTTCCACTTACCATTTCTGATAAAGCTACGTTATTAACTTTGGAAACTTTCCAACGGACTCCAGGAATATCTCCCATGGATCTTCCGGAAGGTCCACCGATTCCTTCAATCATTACTTCATCGTGTTCATCGATAAATCCGATAGCTCCGTCACCTGGTGCGAAAGCTGTTAATTGTTTACCGTTTTTGATTAACTGAACACGAACACATTTACGAATAGCAGAGTTAGGTTGTTTTGCTTCTATCCCTACTTTCTCAATTACGATTCCTCTTGCTTGAGGAGCTCCTTCCAAAGGATCTGCTTTAACATCTAACCTTAAAGCTCTCCTTTTGTAATCTACGTCTTTCCACTTAAAATTTTGTCTATTTTTTTTAAGTTTTTTTGCAGCAAAAAGTCCTGGCATATTTTTTTCCTCGAATTTTTTGTTAAAAACATATCTATGAATCCACCGCTGCGATTTATACTATAGACTATAGTACAATCTAAATTCAAAGATATAAATCAGTATAATTAATAATTTAGATAATTTACATCATCTAAAAGAAGATATCTTGAAATGAAATTCAAACATAGACAAAAAGCACACATAGTCATGTTTTAAAAAGTGCAGATATCTTATGTTAAATATATATAGATACCCCTTTATAAAGGTATGTATTTCTTATATAATAAAAATAAAAAAAAGTATTTTTTAAAAAAAAATAAATTAAATAAAATAGCCCGAAAGCTATTTTAAAATAATGTTATCAATATTATGTTGTCTTTCAGCTAATAACTTAGCTCTTTCAATATTGATTCCGTTTTTACCGATAGCAATACGTTTGTTGGTATTGTCTGCTGTAACAATAGCTATTTTCTCACCTGATTGCTTTTGAGAAATCTTAACAGATTGTAATTTAGCAGGAGATAAACAATTTTTAATAAATTGTATTGGATCATCATCCAATTCTACAATTTCAATACCCTTATCAACTGCCCTTTGAACTTTAGATACGGAACTTCCGCCCTTACCGATTGCAAGTCCCATGTCACCATTCTTAACAACGAATGTGACCTTTCCATGTTCATCATCGATAATGCAATCTTTTACCATTGCCCCAGTCATATTTTCGAAAAGAGCTATGAATCTAATTTCATTTGCACTGAATTTAATAGACACTTAAATCTACCTCAAATCGTCTAATATTGTAGAATCTCCTGGATCGTTTACGATTAATGTAGCAACAGTAAAAGGTTTACCACAAACAGAACCCAAATCTACACTAGTTCCATCATATACCAAGGATGGAATTTCGGAAAGATTTGCATAATATTCAACATCTTCAAGAATTTCTTTAGGAGCGTTACTTGCAACAACTACAAGCTGACCTTTTCCTAATTTTAAAGATTGAATTGATTTTTCAGAGCCTAATGTCACATCTCCAGTGTCAACAGCAACCCTGATTCCTCTATCTACGTCCATCATCTAGCCTCCTATTCATTTTTATAATCCATTTTGACACCGACAGATCCGGTACCAAGAGGTATTGGTTGTCCAATAATAATATTTTCGATGATACCTGTTAAATCATCAACTTCACCGCGTATACTTGCGTGAAGAAGATGTTTACCGGTTTCTTCAAAAGCTGCACGAGCTAATACACTTGATTTTTCACCACTGATACCATGTCTTCCGATTGATTTCACTGTACCTTCTGAAGTCATGATGTCTGCAACCAACATGATATGTCTTACGTCTACACTAAGACCCTGTTCGGATAAGGTATTCTGAGCCTCGTTTATGATAGATTGACGAGCCGCTTCAATACCTAACACTTCACCGATTTCATGAATGTTATTGGTAGTGGTTCTAACGTGGTCGATACCGTCCATATCAAGGATTTCCTTAAGGTTTGATCCTTCGGTATGGATAATCCATTCCTCATCACGACGGATAATTACTTTACCGATACCTTTTATACCACTGATTTGCAAGTCACGAACCTTGTCCGCTAAAAGACGAAGTTCACGAATTTCAAATTTTGAATCAGATTTATCAGATTTAGTGGAAGGGACAATGATCCTGTCTCCTTTAATGTCAGCCTTTTTGAAAGCCTTTTCAATAGCCGCATTAATTTCTTCCCTGTCTAATCTTTTCTCATCTATTTTTTTAGAATCTAAAACTGCTTCAACTTCCATAGTTCCATAATTTAAATTAAAATCAGAGATAATATCATTTACAGTACTTTTACCAATTTGATTAGCCAAAGTTCTGACAAATTCCTCATCATCACGTCTTTCTTCATCAAAATAAATGTCCATAGTTGGAGTAGCAATTTCTTTTCTTGCATCAACGATTTCAATAAGCCTTGGAAGACCTAATGTTACGTTTAACTCAGTTACCCCTGCATAGTGAAAAGTACGCATAGTCATCTGAGTACCAGGTTCACCAACAGATTGTGCAGCTACTGTTCCAACAGCCTCGCCAGCTTCAACGTGAGCTCGGTCATAGGCCTGTTTGAGCTTTCTTATAAGCTGAGCCAATTCGTCATCAGTCAAGTCGTTTCTAACAAAAGCCTTTGACAAATCTTCGATATAACTTTCTGGAAAATCGATGCCTAAATTTTCTTCATCATTAAGTTGAGTAATAGTTTCAATTACTTTTGCTTCAATATCATCCATAGTTACACCTACTTACCTTCCATTCTTATTTCGTCAATGAGTTTGTTTAAATCAGCCGGTTTACCGAAGTCTGATTTAGCCGGATCCACACCATCTTCTCCAAACATGGTTTGGATAACATTGCCCTGGTTATCAGTGACAAGTCCTGATGGTTTAACCTGTAAATCCTGCAGAGCGTTTACGAGTCTTCTTTGCATGTAACCGGATTGTGCGGTACGAATCGCTGTATCTACAAGACCTTCTCTTCCTCCCATTGCGTGGAAGAAGAACTCGATTGGGTCAAGACCTGATTTGTAACTTGAGTGTACAAATCCTTTAGCTTTTGCCCCTAACTCACCTTTCTTGAAGTGAGGTAATGTTCTGTTGAGGTATCCTCTTTCGATACGTCCACCCCTAACCGCCTGTTGTCCTACACAAGCAGTAATCTGAGTAAGGTTCAGCATGGATGCCCTTGCACCTGTACGTGCCATTACTACAGAGTGGTTTTCAACTGCCATCACATGGTCATATGGGTCGTCGTCAGACTGTTTACCCATGGTAAGATAGTTTTCAGCAATGCTACCGGACATATCCCTAGCTTCCCCGAGAACCTGCATGATCTTCATCTCTAAAGTCTCTTCAAGGCTCCTACCAGGCAATGCTTGGAGATATCCTTCTTCATAAGATTCAACAAGCTTATCTACTTCAGCCATCTTTTTCTCTAAGTGCTCGTTAATACGGTCTTGAGCTTCTTCAGGAATTTCCTCATCGTTTAAGGATGTTGTAATTCCTGTTTTCATGATTCCGCATATTGCAAGGTCAGTTGACCTGTCCAAGAATTCTTTTGCTCTTCCAGGACCATATTCCTTAACTATCTTATCCAGGATTTTACCTGAGAATGAACCGTAAGCTGATTCATCAATTACACCTTGAACGAGAATTCCGTTTTTGATGACAACGGTTTCGTCCTCTTCAGGGTATACTACAGGACATTTGGAAATTTCAGCCTTATAAGATAAGTTTAAGTCATTTGGCAATAATAATGAGAACAATTCCTTACCTGTCCACTTTTCGCCTTTTTCCTTATAGATATATGATTCCTCAATATCATGAGGGACTTCCAAATCAGGTTTTAAGTCATGTTCTGTTTTTAAGACCCATTGGCCACCTTTGAAAACAGGCAATGCAAGGTGGGATTTTCTTATAATCTGTAAAGCTTGTTCTTCTGTGAATTCAACACCGTCACGGGTCAATAAGTATGCGCCACTAATGTGGTCGTGAATAGCACCGATAATCGGTCCACCGAACCTTGGAGACAGGATGTGTTCCTGTACACGCATCAGTGATTTTGCTTCTGCACGGGATTCGTCAGTCTGGAACACGTGCATGTTCATTTCGTCTCCGTCGAAATCTGCGTTGTATGGCGGACAGACACAAAGGTTTAATCTGAATGTCTTGTAAGGAAGCACCCTTACTTCGTGTGCCATCATACTCATTCTGTGCAAAGATGGCTGACGGTTGAACAGTACCATATCCCCATCTTTGAGGTGTCTTTCTACAATGAAACCTGGTTCCAATTGCTCCAAAATCAACTCAATGGTTTCCTCATTGCGCACTCTGATTTTTCTTCCGTCATTTCTGATTACATAGTTTGCACCAGGGTGAACATCAGGACCGTTTTTGATGCATTCTTTCATTTCATCAATGTTCCATTCGTTTACATATACAGGCACGGTAACTTCTTTTGCAATCATTTCAGGAACACCGACCTCGTTGATACTGATGTTAGGGTCAGGTGAAATAACTGTACGTGCTGAGAAGTTTACACGTTTACCGGACAGGTTGGATCTGAAACGTCCTTCCTTACCTTTCAACCTTTGAGTCAAGGTTTTCAATGGTCTTCCTGACCTGTGTCTTGCAGGAGGAACACCACTGGCCTCATTGTCAAAGTAAGTGGTAACGTGGTACTGCAGCAATTCCCATAAGTCTTCAACAATCAATTGTGGAGCACCAGCTTCCATATTTTCAAGTAATCTTTGATTAATACGTAAAATATCAACTAATTTGTGAGTCAAGTCATCTTCTGAACGTTCACCGGTATCTAAAGTAATTGAAGGTCTTACAGTTACAGGAGGCACTGGTAAAACAGTCAATACTAACCATTCAGGTCTTGCGACTTCAGGGTTTACACCTAAAACAAATGAATCTTCATCAGTGATTTTTTCAAGTCTTTCACGAACTTCAGAAGCTGTTAACTTATAATCCCCCTGACGGATAGTTACAGGTTTGTCCAAGAGGATAGCCTCTTGAGGTTCGCCACAGTGAGGACAGCAATATTTCATGTCAATTTCCTCATCGTCTTCAGGCATTTGTTTTAATTCCCTTTTGGCGACTCTGTAAACTTCTTTTAGGATAGCGTTTAAGCTTTCACGGTTATCCATTGCATCATTAATTTTTTCTGTGAAGTATTCAATTTGTTCATCGTTTAAAAGAATACGACCACATTCATTACAGGTGGAACGTAATATTTTGTGAATGACATCTCCAAAACCAATGTGAATAACTGGTCTTGCAAGTTCAATACTACCGAAATGTCCTTGACAGTCTCCACCCCTGAAACCGCAAGTCCTGCATACTAAACTTGGGTCGATAACACCTAAACGAGGATCCATTAAACCTTTATCAATAGGGAACCCATCATCCTCATAGGTATCCGGAGTCTCAACAGTCACAACAGACATAGCACGAATATCTTCAGGAGACATTAGCCCAAAGTTGATTTGTTCTATTTTTTTTATAAATCCTTTCATGTATTGGCTCCTTTATAACTGTAATTATGCTTTGTCTCCTAAAACTAATTTAGGGAAAATACATAAACTCTTAAGTTCGTCTAATAATAATTTAAATGCGTATGAAATTTCAACAGGATATGTTTCTACATCTCCACAGATTGGACAGTATTTCTTATTTTTGTTTTTGTCATAAACTGCCAACATACCACAGTTTTCACAAACGATTGCTTCATATTTGTCAGATTCATCAAGAAGTCTTTCCTTTAAGGTCAATGCAGCACCGTGTGCAATGAGACAGTCTCTTTCCATTTCTCCGAATCTTAAACCACCTTCACGTGCTCTACCTTCAGTAGGTTGACGTGTAAGCACTTGCACTGGACCTCTTGAACGGGCATAAACCTTATCTGTGGTCATGTGGTGTAATTTTTGATAATATGCTACACCTACAAAGATTTCAGCGTCCAATCTTTCACCGGTTACACCATTGTATAGAGATTCACATCCTGCGGATTCAAATCCGTTATCAATAAGTTGCTGTTTGATTTCATCCTCAAGGGTCTGGTTGAACGGAGTTGCGTCAACACGTTCACCTTCAAGACAACCAGCCTTACCTGCGACCATTTCCAGCACCTGTCCGATGGACATCCTGGATGGAATCGCATGAGGGTTAACTATCAAATCAGGAACTACACCGAATTCAGTGAATGGCACATCTTCAGGGGACAATATTAAACCGACAACCCCTTTCTGACCGTGTCTTGATGCGAATTTGTCACCAAATTCAGGTTGTCTTGTATCCCTTACTCTGATTTTAGCTAATCTTGAACCTTCAACGGTTTCGGATAAAAGCACTGCATCAACAATACCCTTTTCACCGTGTCTTACAGTTACAGAAGTTTCCCTTCTTCTGTCTGCAACGGTTCCAAAGTCCTCTTCCAAAAATCTTGGAGGTGAAGTTTTACCGATTAACACATCACCGGATTCCACATATGATTCCGGGTTGACGACACCGTCTTCGTCAAGGTTTCTGTAAGCCTCTTCAGACCTGTATCCTTTGATGTTTTTGTCAGGTACCTCAAATCTGTCAACCTGACCACCGGCATACCTTTTTTCTGAAGTGTCATATGCCCTGAAGAAAGATGACCTTGCAAGACCCCTTTCAAGGGATCCCTTGTTGATGACCATTGCGTCCTCCATGTTATATCCTTCATAAGACATCAATGCAACAACAAAGTTCTGACCGGATGGCCTTAAATCATAATTGGTTGAATCGATGATACGTGTTTTAACGATAGGAGTTTGAGGATGGTGCAATAGATGTGCCCTGGTATCAGTACGTAATGCATAGTTGGAGACATATAATCCTAATGCCTGCTTTGTCATACCTGCTTCCATTGTGTTCCTTGGAGAGGAGTTGTGGTCTGAAAATGGAATGATTCCTGCACAGATACCTAACATTGTGGCAGGGTCGATTTCCAAGTGAGTATGATCTTCATTTATTTCAGCCAAACTCATAGCAATGTATGAATTTTCTTCCTCTTCAGCATCAAGATACTCTACAAGACCCTTGTTGATTAAATCGTCCCATTTTAATTTACCATTTGCAACTTTGTTCAAATGTTCTTCTCTTAATAATGGAACTCCATCTTTTACAATGATTAATGGTCTTCTTGCTCTTCCAGGATCATTGAATATGTAAATTTCCTCATTATCTTCATAATAAGTGATGTTCATTTCATAAGAGATTTCACCATTTCTTCTTTTCTCTCTCATCTCTTGGGTGAATTCGACTGGGTTTTCACAGTATCCTAAAAGTTCACCGTTAATGTAAATTTTGGTTTTGTTTGTAGTGACAATCTCTTTGGTCAGTATTACTTTGAAAACTTCATCATCATCTGAAACAGTGAATTTTCCATGGAAATCATTATATCCTCCTGCTTTTACAAGAACTGAATAATCGCCTAAAGGCACTTCCGGGATAATGCATTTTCCATCATTGCCAGTTACACCTTCAAATCTTGTACCTGAAGTTAATGAGACTGTAGCAGATTCTATAGCATCACTGTCCCTGTCAACTACTATGACATTAACATCTGTAACTATAACAGGTTCAACTTCACCATCATCTTCATCCGGCTCAATTTCACCATCGCTTTCCACTTCTTCAGGTTCAGGTTCTATTTCACCTTCATCTTCAACAGCTTCCTCAACAGGTTCAACTTCACCATCATCTTCACTGTCTTCAACAGGCACAATATCCCCAATAGATTCTACATCACCTGAAAAGATATCTTCAGGGAAATCTTCAGTATAAGATTCCCAAGATTTTCTAGGTTCATCTTTTGCAAATTCTGCAGAAAAGTCAGAATCTTCCCTTTTATCAGAGGTGTTGAAAAATTCTTCAATTTCAGACTCATATTCTTTTACTTTAGTTGATAAGGATTCATCATCAGCGTTTTCCAATAAAATATCAATGTTCTTTCTGACTTTTTCATAGGAAACTACTTCTTCAAATCCGAAATAATAATAAGCTCTTTTTATTTTTGCTTTAATATTTTTAGCCAACATCTCACCTCCCTAAATCAAATCTACATCCATAGTTTTAATAACATCAATAATCTCTTGTTCATCAGAACCTTCTGAAATATTACACATTAAAGCCAAGTTCTTTACCAAACCACAGTTAGGTCCTTCCGGAGTTTCGTTAGGACAAATCTTACCAAATTGTGTTGGATGCAAATCTCTTGCTTCAAAGTGAGGTTGACTTCTAGTTAATGGGGATACAACACGTCTTAAATGAGAAAGAGTTCCCATATAACTTGTTCTATCCAACAATTGACTTACACCAGCTCTTCCACCAACCCAGTTTCCAGTAGCGATTGCATGTTTGATGTTTTCTGTTAAAACATCACTACGTACCGCTTGCTTGATTGAAAGTTCTTTACCACGAGAAAGGCTTCTTTCAAGTTGGTAACTCATATCTCTTGTTAAGTTTGTGAAAGCAACTCTGAATAAATCTTCCATTAAATCTCCAGAAACTCTGAGTCTTTTGTTAGTATAATGGTCCTTGTCGTGAGGTTCTCTTTTTTCTTCAATAACCTCTAATAACATTTCAGTCATTTCAGCCAAATAGATAGCCTTATCATAACATCTTTCTTCTTCAGTTCCCATATGAGGTAATAAATAACGATTTACAACATCTTTTGCACGTTTTAAACGATAATCTTTAGGCATGTTTTTAGCTACCCTGTTACCAATGTATTTGATAGCTGCAAGTTGTAAGTAATCTCTTCTTTCTTCGTAAGACATGCCGTCCATTTCATTTTGATCTAATTTTAATGATTCATCAGACACCTGCAAATCATCCGCTATCATCATTTGGAAGTTATTATCATCTGAAATTGCAGTGATGATTTCTTCATCTGTAGCCAAACCGAGAGCCCTTAACAATATTACTAATGGAATTTCCCCTGGAAGGTATGGGAAAGAAATTCTTAAAAATACCCCATTTTTACGAGGTTTTTTATATTCCAAAGTAATCCTGGCTCTGAAACCACTTTTAATGGAAGTAACAACTGCTTTTGCATGTCTGTCTTCTGGTTCATCAAGACGTTCAAGGATAATTTTATTTGGAGCGATTTCTTCCATTGTCACAACAGCCCTTTCGGAACCGTTTACAATGAAGTATCCTCCTAAATCCTGAGGGTCTTCATGCTTTTCCATCAATTCTTCAGCACTGAGTCCATTGAGATGGCAAATGTCAGACTTAAGCATTACCGGCAATTCACCGATGTATACTTCTTCCAATTCGTTTTCTTCTCCGTCTTCATTTAATGCCATTTCAAGGTACATGTCTGCAGAATAATTTAAGTTTCTAAGTCTTGCTTCGGTTGGATCAATTTCACTACGAGAACCATCCGCCTCTTTATTAGACGGTTTTTCAATACGTACTTTACCGGTTTTTAAAGTGTATTTACCGTCATCTAAAGTGATAGGTTCGGTAATATCAATGATATTCTGAATTCTGTTATTCACAAAATCATTGTAGGATTTGATATGGTGATCCACCAAATCATATTTGTCAAAAAATGCATCAACTAATTTCCAATTATTCTCTGTCATGGATATCCTCCAACATTACGTACGCAATAAAAATAATTAACTAAATAAAAATAATAGTCTATTAGGATAAACCTAACTTAATTCATTTAATCATTATTCTTAATTTACTCCTAACTATCTCCTTTAAGATAATTCCTCTCAAACTAAGTTCAAATTTATTATAATGAATTTCTAAAAAACAAAAAAATACAGAAATTATACTATATTAAATTTCACACACTCTAAAATTATATTTAATCTTCAACAATTCTGTAGGTTACAAAAACACCTGCAGTTTGACTTTCTCTAGTAATCCTTAAAACGTTTCCAGGTTCAGCACCTATAGCTTTTACAACAGGATCATTAGATTTTATTTTAGGAAGGTCTTTAAAATCATAATCCACATCACTAAATTCGTCAGAAATCTCTTCTTCAGTCATGATTTCATGCTTTGGTACTAGCATATGGTCTTGAATATCAATTTTCAAATTTTTTCCTCCAACTAAAAAATTTAAATATAAAATTAGAAACAGGCCTGACGGGAATTGAACCCGCGGCCGCCTGGTTAAAAGCCAGGCGCTCTGCCAGACTGAGCTACAGGCCTATATGACTTTCATACTACTTAAGATATGAGCGCCCTGGCCGGGATTTGAACCCGAGTCGCGGGCTCGACAGGCCCACATGATAGCCCCTACACCACCAGGGCATATCCTCAAATAGTACACTATCAATTAATATAATTTTCATCATATATAAATGTTATGGAAAAATGACCATTTTTCACAAAAATATATATGAGTTCAAATAAATAAATTGAAAATCCCGCCTGCCGGACTTGAACCAGCAACATTTGGATCTACAGTCCAACGCTCTGCCAAATTGAGCTAAGGCGGGAAAAGATGGGTCCGCCCGGATTTGAACCGGAGTCTCAGGCTCCCAAAGCCCAAAGGATCGACCAAGCTACCCTACGGACCCACATACACATTGTATGTAGATGACATACTAATAATAGTATTGCACTTACAAGTATATAAACATTACTATTATTTTAATAATAGTCTAAAAAAATTATATAAAATTATAATATTAAAAGCCCCGGACGGGAATTGAACCCGCGACCACGAGATTACAAGTCTCGCGCTCTACCAGACTGAGCCACCGAGGCAATATAATAAAATCATATAACAATATAATTTATGCCAAAAGTCATTTAAATACTTTTCTATAAATCATATTTTTTTCATTAAAATTTAAATAATAAAAAATTTATAATTAATAATCATGACAAATGCTGAAAAAGAATTACTAAATAGAATAGACCTGAATTTAAAAATCATTAAAGAAAAAAACGCTTTAACACACTGCATAACAAATTCAGTTACTATCAATGACTGTGCAAATGCAGTGCTTGCCATCGGCGGCTCACCATTCATGGCAGAAGATGCCGAAGAGCTTGAAGAAGTAGTTACAATAGCCGATGTTCTTGTAATCAACATAGGCAAGTTAAGCAAAAATCAAATTGAATCTATGAAAATTAGCGCTAAAACCGCAAACAAAACTAATACCCCAATTATTTTGGATCCAGTTGGTGTCGGAGTGACCGAACTTAGAAACAAAACCACAATGGATTTAATTGAAAATTATGATATAACCGCAATTAGAGGAAATATCAGTGAAATAAAAGCTATTGCCAAATTAGCAGGAGTTTTGGATGAAAGCAACACTGCAAAAGGTGTTGACGTTAATGCTGATGACATAATAACTGAAGAAAATTTAAAGGCAAATGGAGATTTAATCTGCGAACTTGCAAAGAAATTGAATACCGTGATTTTAGCTAGCGGACCTCTTGATATATTAAGCGATGGCGAAACCACAGTCGTTATTGACAACGGTGACGACATGATGCCATTGATAACAGGCAGCGGCTGCATGCTATCATCAATCGTTGGAAGCTGCATTGGAGGATCCAATCCATTTGAAGGAAGCCTTGTTGCAATATTGGCAATGAACATTGCCGGAGAAAAGGCAAGAGCAAAAGTAGATGCAAAAGATGAAGGAACCGGTTCATTTAGAGCATACCTAATAGATTATCTCTATAAAACCGATAGCGAAACCTTGATAAATGAAGCAAACATTAAGATATTATGAAAAATCTAGACTTATCCCTTTACCTTGTCACCGACAAAAGCGATGATGTGGAAAAATTCCTAAAGACAATTGAAGAAGCAATTAAAGGCGGAGTCAGCTTAGTGCAAATCAGAGAAAAAACCGCAGAAACACTTGACTTTTATAATTTGGCATTGAAAGTGAAGGAAATAACTGAAAAACATGACGTTCCGTTAATCATAAACGACAGAGTCGACGTTGCACTCGCAGTTGATGCCGAAGGAGTTCATGTCGGCCAATCAGATATGCCATGTGATGTCACAAGAGCATTGGTCGGACCTGATAAAATAGTAGGCGTTTCAGCAGCGACAATTGAAGAGGCTCGAAAAGCCGAAAGTGACGGTGCCGATTATATTGGTACTGGAGCGGTATTTCCAACTGCAACAAAAGATGACGCTCCAAAAATCACAAAAAAAGATTTGAAAGAAATTGTGGAATCAATAAGTATTCCAGTTGTAGCCATTGGAGGCATTACATTAAACAATGCTCATGAGCTAAATAATACTGGAATTGCAGGATTATCTGTAGTGAGTGCTATAATGAGCTCAGAAAATCCAAAAAAATCATCAGAAGAGCTATTAAAAATATTTAATAGCTAATCTTTACTATTTTTTAAAGCTTCAACAGCTGCTAATTCTTTACCTGCAAGCATGCTTATGCAAGCTCCGCCACCACTGCTCAAATGGCTCATGTACTCTTCCAAACCAAGACCTGCGGTAGCAGCTGCAATGTGTCCTCCGCCAATCAATGTGAAACCATCTGAATTGGCCATAGCATTAATCAAATCCTCTGTACCCATTGCAAATTGAGGGTCTTCAAACACTCCTGCCGGACCATTGGCAAATATGTATTTTGCATTTCTGATTTCTTTTGCATAAAGTGCAATGGTCTTTTCGCCTATATCAAAAATGGATTCGTTTGGAATTTCACTGCTGTCGATATCAACCCTGTTTCCATTAATTTGGCATGCCACATCAATTGGATATTTTACCTTATCACCAAACCTTTCAATCAGCTCTTCTGATCTGGTAACCATATCCTCATATCCTTTAGCGATGATGAACTGCTTGTTGACTTCACCGATGTCTGCACCGGATGCCCACAAAACAATGTTTCCAACAATACCTGTTGTTAAAACTGAATCTGCGGTTCCGTTGCTCAATACATTTTCCATAACATCAATTGAGTCATCGGGCTTCATTCCACCAAGCAAAAATACGCAAGGATGTTCCACATTGTCAAGAGCATCCTGAATTACAGTCAGCTCCTTTTCCATTACCCTTCCGGCTGCGGAAGGAGTGTTCACTGTAAAACCTACCAATGACGGCTGGGACCTGTGGGCCGCTGCAAACGCATCATTTACAAAATAGTCAATTAGCGGAGACAATTGGGTTACAAGATGAGTTTTTGACTGTTCCAATGGAGTTCTTGAAAGGGTTTCTTCAGAGTAAAATCTTGCATTTTCAAGCAAAAGAATTTCATGAGGCTTTAAAGCTTTGATGGCTTCTTTTGCAGCATTTGAAAATAATGAATCAATATATTTTACCCTTAAATTTAAAATACCGGACAATGCATCGGCATGTTGGGCCAAAGTTGAAAAATCCTTTTTACCAGGACGAGATTGATGAGCCAAAAGAACCACTTTTGCACCCTTGCTGGAGAGTTCCTTAACCGTTTGAGCATGAAGCTTCAGTCTGGTATCATCAAGAATGATTCCGGAACTAGGATCCACAGGAGAATTAATGTCGATTCTCACAAGAACCGTTTTGTCTTCAACATCAAAATCGTCAATAGTTTTAAATTCCTTAGCCATTTTCTCACTCTATAATTTACTTACCAAATCAAGCAAAGCGTCTTTTGGACTTTCAGCCTTGATAATTCCTGATGCAAGCAATACTCCGTCTGCACCCAAATCCATAGCTGCCTTCATATCGTCCCCGGTAGTGATGCCTGCACCGCACAATACCTTAACATTTTTATTTATTGCTTTTACTTCGCGAACTGTATCCTCAACGACTTCAGGTTGAGCCTGAGATACCGGAATTCCTGTACCGATGAGTTCAGGAGGCTCAACTGCAACTGCATCCGGAGCAAGTGTTGCAACAGCCTTTGAAGTTTCAATATTGTTTGTGCATACGCATGATTCGATTTCATTGGCTTTGCACATTTTCACAACCTCATCGATGTCTGCCAATTTCATCCTTTGCTCTGAATGGTTAATTAAAGATCCGCTGATTCCCGCATCAATCAATGTATTGATTAGGTTGGAACCTGTGTGTCCTCCGGGAGATATTGCATCAATGTGTTGAGCAAAAATAGGCAGTGATGTTTCTTCACTGATTCTATAGATGTCTGCAGCCTGAGGAGCAGCAACCATAGTGATTCCAGATTCACTGGCAGCACTTTCAAGGTCATGTGCAAGTTCTAAAGCCTTTAAACCACTTGATTCTAAATAAGTTTTATAATTCAATATTACGATTGGAGTGTCCATATATATCCCACTAATAACTTTATGATTAAATATATTATTTACATCATTAAATAAATTTTTGATTGGAAATTCTAGTTTTTGCCAGGTCAATGTATTCCTGTTTTATGTCATAGCATATGTAGTTCCGGTTGTTTTTTCTGGCCGCAACTGCTGTTGTTCCGCTACCGCAAAACGGGTCCAGGACAACATCCCCCTCATAGCTGTATAGATTTATCAGCCTATGGGGCAGTTCAACTGGAAAAGGTGCAGGATGACCAATTCTTTTGGCGTTCACTGCAGGAAATGTCCAAACGCTTCTTGTCCATTCGATGAAATCATCCCTTTCAATGGTGTCTTTCTTGATTTGATTTTTATCCTTTGAGTAGGAGTCCTTTGAAAATACCAGAATATATTCATGATAATCCCTTAAAACAGGATTTGAAGCAGACATCCAACTTCCCCATGCGCATGATCCGCCTCCACTGGCAGATTTGTCCCAAATAATTTCTCCACGCATCAGAAACCCCAAATCCATCATTATCTCAATCACCATTGCATGCAGGGGAATATATGGCTTTCTTCCGATGTTTGCAACATTGATGCATGCCCTCCCACCTGTAACCAGCTTCTTGTATACCTCGCCAAAAACCGCAGTCAAAAGCGAGAGATACTCATCCAATGTCAAATCGCTGTCATATTCCTTTCCCACATTATACGGCGGAGAAGTTACCATCAGATGAATGCTGCTGTCCGGTATCTCATCCATAACTTCACTGGATTTACAGTAAAATTTATTCAGACCGCCTTCAGGAATTCTGTTTTCCAGATACTCTATATTTTTCGGCAGCTCGAATTCCTCAAACAGTTTTGAGCTATAAAACTTTTTTGAGTTGTGGGACTGCCTGACCACTGAACCAAATGATTTAGTTTGTGTTTTTCTTGACAAATTAAGACCTCTTCAGGAGATTTAAAAATTTCAATCCCTTTTCATGATATGTTTTTTCCCTGTTTGCAATTTCAATGAGATGACCCAACCTTTCGGGATTTTCCATTCCAGAGAAAAAATTCAGTTCCTGTTTAAATAATTGGTTCAAAGTAATATATAATTCATCGACATTGTCCATCCTGATGAATCCGTTTTTAATGCTTCTCTTTCTGGTGTTTCCATGATTAAGAGGAAATGGATTCAATGACCAGAAGCCCTGGATAATGCCCGAATTTTTCAGATAATCAGCCTTTTTGCAAAATCCGTTTGAAAGGGGAGCATTTCCCAAAACGATCAGTGGAATTTTGGATGCCTTGACGTTTGAAACCCTTATGTCAATGCATTTTCCAATCGCCTTTAAAATCGAATCCGAACGCGTGAAGCTTGGTCGTCCCTGATGGGTCCTGTAGTCTCCAATTTCTCTGACGTTGCCTGTAGCCTCATCGTATTGCCAGTTCCATACAAGAGACATTTTCACTTCAAATATCAGTTTTACATCATCAGGCATCAGCACTTTCTTGTTTTCCCTTGAGATGACGATGTCTGCAGGGGACTTGTGGGTTATTCCAATTGAGGGAATCTGCGCCTGCTGAATGACAAAGAGCTCCTCATCCTGAAGTATATGATTAAGCAAATCACAGACCCATTTTTCAGTATAATTTCCAATCAGCGAATTTCTGGCCTGCAGTGTTGATTTAGACCCGGAATATCCCTTGGGCCAATATGACACATACCTTCCATCATCAGTCCTGTAAAACAGCTGCTCATGGGATGCAAAATTTTTCGATTTATCAAAGAATAATTTTTCATGATTCTTGTTCCATAATCTCATAATAACTAATATTAAATTTAAACATATAAATAGATTTAACGAGATAAAGTAAATTTTGTTCACAAAAGGTAAAATTGCTTTTGACTTGTAAAAATGTATATACTACAAAATCCAAAAATAGATTTGATTTTATGTCATTTACCAAAAACCAGATTGAAAAATTAGAGAAAAGCGGATACAGATTTGTTGGAAAGCATGGCCATGCGGCAGTCAAGACATGCCATTGGACCAGACAAAGCATTTCCGATAAGGGAGTATGCTATAAGGAAAAGTTCTATGGGATCCAATCTCACAGATGTCTTCAGATGTCTCCGGCAGTTCCAAATTGCCAGCAGGAATGCGAATTCTGCTGGAGAGACCTGACATATACCCAAACCAGCTGGGAAGACGAGGAATATGACGAGCCAAAAGTGATTGTTGATGAGGCGATAAAGGCTCAGAATAATCTGTTATGCGGTTTTTATGGAAATGACAAGGCAAACAAGAAAAAACTTAAAGAGATGAGAAATCCGAACAATGCGGCCATATCCCTTGCGGGCGAGCCTACACTCTACCCAAAAATCGACGAGCTGATTGGTGAATTCAACCGCCGGGATTTCACAACATTTGTGGTGAGCAACGGCCAATGCGTTGAAAGATTAAGAAACCTGGAAAACGATCCGTATCAGCTATACCTTTCCTTAGATGCACCTTCAAAGAAAATATTTAATGACATCTGCAGACCTAGAATAAATGATGCATGGAATAATTTAAACGAATCACTTGAAACATTATCCAGTTTTGACTCACGCACATGCATACGAAATACCTGCGTTCGCGGAAAAAATATGGAAGACCCTGAAGGTTATGCGAAACTGATAAAAAAAGCTGACCCTGACTTTGTGGAAGTCAAAGCATACATGTATGTTGGATCATCACGTAAAAGACTAACTCTGGACAATATGCCAAAATTTGATGAAATAAAAGATTTTGCCTCTAAAATAGGTGATGCCTGTGGCAAGGAGATAGTAAATGAATCTGAAGTCAGCCGAGTGGTACTGCTCGAATGAACTTCCAGACACATCTAACCCTTAGTGTTATTTGAGTTTGAAACAGCAAAATCATTTGCCTTCGGCTTTCAGCTCATTGCAAAGTTGAACTGCTTTTTTAGCTGCCTTTTCCATTGATGTTTCATATGGAATTCCAGCTTCCTCTAAAAGCCTTTGACCTTCCTCTTCATTGGTTCCGGTTAATCTGATGACGATAGGAACCTTGCGCTCAACATTTTCCAAAGCCTTTATTACACCACGTGCAACATCATCAGCCTTGGTAATTCCTCCTAAAACATTCAGGAACACGACTTTAACAGGTTCATAGTTTAAGACGATGCTTAAAGCCTGATTGATGATTTGCTCTGAAGCTCCACCACCAATATCAAGGAATGTTGCAGGCTCTCCTCCATTGAGATTAATCATGTCCATAGCAGTCAGTGTCAATCCTGCGCCGTTACCGATTACAGCAATATCTCCGTTCAATTGGACAAAGTCCACTGCCTTTTTCTTATAGTTCATCCTTTCGACAAGGTCCTGATGCCTGTACAATGAATCGTTTTCAACAACCAATTTTGCGTCAGCTGCAATCAGGCCATCCGGAGTCAGGACCAATGGGTTGATTTCGGCAGTGTCTGCATCATATTTTTCAAATAATTGGTATAGTTTCCAGATGATGCTTCCCACAGGTGAAATCAATTCAGATGCAACACCCATTTTACGGGCGATTTCACGGGCTTCATATGGCAAGAAGTCAATCAAAGGATTTGGATAATACTTGATGATTTTTTCAGGGTTTGTTTTAGCCAAGTTTTCGATTTCGACCCCACCTTCCTTACTTGCAAGGATTACCGGCCTTCTAGCTCCCCTGTCAACAGAAACGGTGACAAAGAATTCATTTAATATTTCTGCCTTCTCTTCAATCAACAAATGATTTACCTTTTCGCCTTTAATTTCCATTCCTAAAATTTCATTGGCAACTTTTAGGGCTTCACCAGGGTTGTTTGCAAATTTTATACCTCCGGCTTTACCTCTTCCCCCGGTTAAAACTTGCGCCTTGACAACTACCGGAAACCCCATTTCAGAGGCTACCGCCATAGCTTCCTCAGGATAGTTTGCAACATGACCTTCCAGGATTGGGATTCCTTCCTTTCTAAAAATTTGTTTTGCTACACTTTCAAAAAATCTCATTATAACACCTATTCAGCTAAAGCATAACCCGCTTCGAAAGCAGCAACATTCTTTTCTTCGGTTCCTTTTGGAACACTGGCCTCAATTGCCTTGATGGCTGCCTCTTTGGATATCACTTTAGTAATTTTTGTAATGGCTCCGACCATAACGATATTGGCTACAATCTTAAGTCCGATTTCATCGGTGGCTGTCTTTGTAGCGGGAGCCTCATAAACTTCAATATTATGTTCCTCAATAAAATCTCTTACATCTTCAACATCGGTTGTGCCCGGATCAACAATCAAAATTCCGTTGTCCTTCAAATCCACGATATACTTGATTAAGGCCTCATTTGACATGGCCACTAAAATATCCGGACTTTGAACCTTCGGATAGTCGACTGCAGTGTCACTAATGACAACTTCACATTTGGAAGCCCCTCCACGAGCTTCAGGACCATAAGATTGGGTTTGAACAGCTTCTTTTTCATCAAAAAGACTTGCAGATTTACCTAAGATAATGCCTGCAAGAATTATTCCCTGACCTCCAAATCCACAAATTCTAATTTCAGTTCTCATATTATCCACCTATAATTCTGTTGAATATGCAGAGTTGATAAGAGTTTTCTTACCAGATTTTTCCACACTAATCCTTTCAAGGTTTTCTGTAAATTCATCTTTTTGGATATTGGCAAATTCACCAACAACGATTTTGCCTTCCAATTCTCTTGCGCTCATTCTGTCTGCAGCAGATTTGAATATGGTATTTGCCTTCATTACTGCAGCCATAGCAGTAGCAGTCTTGAGCTTGTTTTTACGGCCGAAGTAAGTTGGACATTGTGTTGCAACTTCGATGAATGAAAATCCTTTGTTTTTCAATCCTGCCTTGATTGACAAGACAAGATTTTCTATCTGCACTGTTGTCCATCTTGCGGAATAGCTTGCACCTGCTGCTGCAACGAGTTCTGCCAATTTGAATGGAGAATCCAAATTGCCGTAAGGAGCAGTTGTTCCGAAACTGCCTTTTGGTGAAGTAGGACTGATTTGACCACCAGTCATACCGTAAATGTTATTGTTGATACAGATTACAGTCAGATTAATGTTTCTTCTGGCCGCATGAATCAAATGATTACCACCGATAGAAGCCGCATCACCGTCACCGGTAAACACTACAACATCCAAATCCTTGTTTGCAGTTTTCAAACCGGTTGCGAAGCTCAATGCCCTTCCGTGAGTGGTGTGAAGTGAATCGCATTTAAGATATCCTGGAATTCTTGAAGAACATCCGATTCCGGAAACCATTGCGATATTATCGAAATCCATTTCTGCCTTTTCCATAGCTGCCAAAAATGCATTGATGATTGCACCATTTCCACAACCCGGACAGAAAATGTGAGGCAGTCTGTCTTCTCTTAAATATGGGAGAAATCTGTTCTTATTTTCTGACATTTTAGTTTCCTCCTATCTTGTTGATTTCATCTAAAATTTCATCAGGGGTCGGCAATAATCCTCCAATCACGCCCATGAGATGAACATTAGTGTCCTTTCCGAGTACACGGTCAACCTCATAATACATTTGACCCAGATTCATCTCTACAACGAGTACGTCGCTTGCGTTTTTGGTAATCTCTTTCAATTGTTCATCAGGGAATGGCCATGGAGTGTCGATTTTGACATAACCGACTTTCTGATTGTTTGCTCTTGCCCTGTTTGCCGCTTCAACTGCGGACCTTACAGGAGCTCCATATGAAACGATTATGATATCTGCATCTTCACAGCCTTCAGATTTAACAGAGCAGATCTTATCCTTATTGTTTAAAACCTTATCGCAGATTCTTTTTATTAAGTTATGATGAGTTTCAGGAGTGTTGGTGTCAGGATAACCTCTTTCATCGTGAGTGAGGCCTGTTACATGAATATTGAATCCGTCACCGAATGCAGGCATAGGAGTTGTTCCGTTTTCAATGTTTTCAAACGGCAGATAATCATCAGTCTTTTCAGGCTTTTTCCTTGCAACGACTTCAATATTGTCATCAACGACTATCTTTTCCCTCATGTGCCCTATGACCTCATCGGCCATGACCAATACCGGGCATCTGTATTCTTCAGCCAAATTAAATGCCTTTATTGTGAAATCGAAAAATTCCTGAACGCTTGATGGGGACAATGCAATCGGTTCGTAGTCTCCGTGTGATCCCCAACGGGCCTGCATCATATCTGATTGTGAAGCCATAGTCGGTTGAGCGGTTGATGGAGAGCCTCTTTGAACATCAACAATAACGATTGGAGTCTCTGTCATGAATGCATAACCGATATTTTCCTGCATTAATGAAATACCAGGACCTGAAGTGGCAGTCATTGATTTGGTTCCTCCCCATGAACCTCCAATGATAGCTCCTGCAGATGCGATTTCATCTTCCATTTGAACGAATGAACCTCCAACTTTTGGCAATTCTCTTGCTAAAGTTTCTGCAACTTCTGTAGATGGAGTAATAGGATAACCTGCAAAGAACCTACAGCCTGCAGCTATTGCTCCTTTAGCACATGCTTCATTTCCTTGAATAAAAAATTCTTCAGCCATTTTATACACCTACTTTCCATGCCTTGTGAATAATGGATTAAAATTAACATCTTCGTTCATCCACCAGTTTTCCGGCAAATCAACTGTAATTGCTTGGTCGGGACATGCAACTTCACAAGTACCGCATTTGGTACATCTTTCTTCGAATTTCACAAAGGGTAATTGAACTCCTTTCTTGTTTACTTCAGGAGATATTGCATATACGTTCTTATAACACATGAACAAGCAAAGATGACATCCTTTACACAAATTTTCATCAATAATAATCAATTTAAAATCTCCTATCATATTTTATGATAAATAAATATAGAATGTATTATATCTATGTTAATAAACATTTAAATATCTTATGTGAAAACATCAAAATTTAAAGATTTATAAAAAATTAAAAATAAAATAATTATCATGACAAATCTGACCACCCCAATTACCGATGAGGACATTGCCGGTCTCAAGGCTGGCGAGCAGATAAGCATTTCAGGAACCATATACACCGGCCGTGATGCGGCGCTTCCCCAGCTTGTGGAACTGATTGAAAAAGATGAGGTTCCCTTTGATTTGAAAGGCTCTGTGATAATGCACACCGCATTCAGCGATGCGGGAATTGCCCCGACAACCAGCAGCAAGGTTGAAATTGAATCAACAATAGCGCCTTTGAGTGAAGCAGGAGTCAAGATACATATAGGAAAGGGAATGCTAAGCGATGAGACTGTTGAGGCGCTTTATAGAAACAATTCCATTTTTGTAATAACCCCTCCGGTTGCAGCATTGCTTACAAACAAGGTTTTGGAAAAAAAGTGTGTTTTATTTGAAAATGAGGGCATGGAAGCCATGTATGAATTAAAAGTGGAAAATATTCCTGGAATTGTTGCAATCCAGGATAAAAAAAGAATTTAAGAGAAAATTTGTTTGAAAATGATGAATATATCAAAAACACATATCTAAACCACAAATTAATGAAAAGTGGAGGATTTAATCCTCCTAATCATTAGTTGCTCAATTGTAATACCTTAATTTTACTTTAGTAACTGGTTTTTTATGACCAAGCTTGTTGCATACTTTGTGTGATTTGAGATTTTTAGCGACAGTATTCCAACCATTGTAAATAGGACTTTGTTTAGGTCCTTTCCAGACATAAACCACATATTTTCCCTTTTTACCAGAGTAACTGCCACCAGATCCTGATTTGTATTTACATTTTATTTTCACTGTTTTTTTACCGTCTTTCACTGTAACAGTCATTGATTTTTTTCCTTTGTATTTGGTGGCTGAAACAGGATCCGCAAAAGCTACACTAATGCTCATTCCAATCACAAAGATTGCCAGAACAGCTATTGTAATCTTAGTTAGTTTATTCATAATATCCTCCTTTACAGCTAATTTAAAAAAATTATTCAACTGTTATATAATAATATAAATTGTGAATAATTTATACATTTCGCCGATTTAAATAGTGCTATAAATCTTATGTTGAAAATTATTATTTTCATATAATCAACATGTATTTATGTTTACAAAGTTTTTACCATATTTAAATAAAAAATAATTGTTTCCAATAATTTATTCAAAAAATATTTTGGATGGGAAAATATGAAAAAAAGAAAAAATAAGATAAAAAGAGTTATATTTATATAACTCCAATTCAAGTCAATTGGCAAAAAACCAATAAAATTAATATTCACCGATTATATCAAAGCAGTGAATCGGATTAAGATAATAAAATCTATTCTTCGTCTTCTTCGTCTTCAGCTTCTTCTTTTTTCTCGAAAGCATCTACGAAATTGACTTTGGTAATTTCTTCAATGTTGTCCCAAATGTCTTTTGCAATTCTGAATCTTGCAAAGGTGATGTCCATGTAAGACTGTTGATCGAATTTGGACATTTCATCCAATTGGATGTTTGCAACACCGTCAACAATGTCGATTTCGGTTTTGTCGATGTCCACGTTAGGATTAGAGTAGTGTAACTCGATCATACTTTTGATTTTTTCTTCATCATCTTCAATGATTTCGGTTACTTCAACATCATATACTAAATCTCTTCCTGCTAATTCGTGGTTGAAGTCAACTCTTACTCTTCCTCCGTTGACTGTTAGGATTTTACCGGTTGCGCCTTCGGATTGGATTTTCATACCTGGGAAAGGAGTCATGTTTTGTTTTTTGAACTCTCTCATAGGGACTAATTGAATTAATGAAGGGTCTCTAGGACCGAAAGCATTTTCGGAATCCACTTCAATAGTTTTTTTGTCGCCTTCTTCTAATCCGATGATTGCTTCTTCGATTGCAGGCAATAAGTGGTTTCCTCCTACAACAATAGGGATTGCTTTGTAGGTTTTGTTTTCTTCGAAAATTCCTGCTTCCTGTGCGACTTCATCATAAGTAGTGTCAAATACGTCTTCTGTTTCTTTAATTTTACCAGTAAAGTTTACTCTTACAAAATCTCCGTTATCTATAGCCATAATAATTACGCTCCTTAATAATTTTGATTGAATAATTTGTTAATAAATATAACATTTAATAAGTATGTTAATTATTCCTTAATAAACTTTTGTTTAAAAAGCAATATTTAAGTGAATGTGGCATATCTTAAAAAAAATACTTTGCAAATGCTCTCGGAAAAAAGATAATACTTATAATTAATATAACATTATTCATGCAAAGAAGAGGTGCAGTCAATTTACCGCTTCACGGAGGCCATCCTCCAAGCTGGTTATTTTCAAGAATGGTGAAGTTATCCGGAGCGCTAGCCAGCGTAATCATTGAGGAATACAGTTTGGAGGAATTTTTAAATCGTATTTCAAATCCCTACTGGTTTCAGGCATTTTCATGCGTTTTGGGTTTTGACTGGCACTCTTCAGGAACCACAACAACAACTCTTGGAGCCCTGAAAGCCTCACTGACACCGGAAGAGCACGGAATCTATTTGACTGGAGGCAAGGGCGCCAAATCCAGAAAAACACCACAGGGAATAGAACATGCAGGGGAAGTCTTCAACCTAAGGACAAAAACAACCGAAAAGCTTGTCGAGACAAGCAAGCTCTCCGCCAAAATCGACAACTCATGCATCCAGGACGGTTACACATTATACCAGCACAATTTCTTCATAACAGAAAAGGGAGACTGGGCAGTTGTCCAGCAGGGCCTTAACACCGCAAACAAATATGCCCGCAGATACCACTGGCTCGGCAGTGAAGTGGACAAGTTACTGAATGACCCACACAGCGGAATATCCTGTGACGCGAAAAACCCCAACACCCTGAACATGTCATCAAAGGACAGCGAGGAGGCCCAAAAAATCAGCGTTGATTTGATCAATGACAATCCCAACCATTTGAGACAATACTTCAAAAGAAAGGACAATCAGATGCTTCTGGAAGACTTCAGCATGCCTGCACATCACCCTGTCCTGGACATGGACATTTCCGATTCTGAATTTGAGGTGCTGACCAAAGCATGGGAAATCCAGCCTGAAAACTATGAGGAGCTGATTCTTCTTAAGGGAATCGGTCCCAAAAAAATAAGGGCGCTTGCACTGATATCCGATCTGGTCTACGGCGAGCCTGCAAGCTGGAAGGATCCTGTAAAATACAGCTTCACCCACGGCGGAAAGGATGGTTTTCCATATCCTGTTGACCGTGAGGTATACGACAATTCCATTGAGACCATGCGGGATGCAATCGATCAGGCACGAATAAAAAAAGATGAAAAGCTTAAAGCCATCAAAAGGCTCGATGATTTCATATCCTAACGGTTTTCATCGTGAATATTAACGTTTTTGCCGTGTGCTGTCGGAATGACTTCAAGGACAGGATTTTCAAATTCCAGGTCGAATTCCTTACCGTCCATCAGAAGGTGCTGGAATACCGCCAGAGAGGACACTTCTGAATGCGGCTGTGTTGTCACTGACACGTTCCAGTCGGCAGCCTTATAGACTTTTCCAGGAACTTTTGCTCCTCCCACAACGATTAGGATATCTGATCCGTCTTCCCTCACCTCAGGAGCGGTTTCATGGGCCTGTGTTCCGTACATTGTAAGGTGAACCACTTTTCCACCATCCCTTTTCCATCTGTTGATAACTCCCATTGCGCTTTCGGTGTATTCTATTTCAAAGTTTCCTCCGAATCTTGAAGCGGTATCCCTTACGTTTTCCATCAGGCGATTGTCACGCTCACCGGCAAGGTATATCTTGCTTGCTCCGAATGCACGGGCAGTCAAGCACACATGAGTTGTTATACGGGTATCTCTTTTCAGTCTGTGGTCCAATCTTAAAACATTAACATTCATAGTAATCAGTTTATTATTACTACTTAAAATTATATAAATCTGATGAGAAATACCACTGGAAATCAATTGTGGAGGTGATACATGTATAATTCAATGAAGTATTAATGTTTAATATGAAATGGGAAATTTAACAAAAACATGCTGAAACAGTGGTAAATCTCATCAATCATACATTATACCTCATAGTATATAAAACAATGTATAATGAGACTGCAATATTGATTTGGACTTGTAAAATTTAGTTAAAGGAAGAATAAGGCAACTGCCATGAACAACAGTGAAAACAGACGTCCGACCTCATTGCTCATTCCCAAAACATCCCCGTTTGCCAAAACAAAATTCCTTTTTGCAACAACTGCTATGATGATTCCGGACACGATTGCACCGACCACCCCTATAACGCCGACGAAACCGCCGAGAAGGTATGAGATAATTGCCACAATCACTGTTGAAGCGAAATAATTGGCAGGATTGGTTTCCCTTATGAAGTAGCTTCCAATTCCGGGAACCAATGGCTTTGACAATAGAGCGGTGGTTAAAAGGGAAGTTTTTGCAGTCATTTCACAGATTACAATTCCCAATATGAAATGATAATCCAGTATATTGTAGATTCCAGTTATTGTAAGGCTTGCAACAATGAAAAGTGTTGCCATTGCACCTGCACCAACTGACGAATCCTTCATCACCATTATCTTCTTTTCAGGTTCGCCGTGAACCATGACTCCGTCAGCCATGTCCATCACACCGTCAAGATGATTATATCCGGTTATTATCATCAGAAACGCATAAACGATAGCTGCTGTGAAAAATGAATTCAAATGCAGAATTTCCAAAGACACATAACCGCAGATTGCAGCCAAGATTCCAATGAACAGATGTATGAACGGCCAGAACCATGTCAGCTTGGTCATGCATTCTATTGATGTGAAAACATTGATGGGCAGTATTGTCGAGAATGTCAAAAGCCCCAGAATAGATTTGATCGGTGAAAATTCCTCATCTTCAAAGTAGCTGTCGTCTTCCATAATTATTCCTCAAAAATTTTTGTCACACAACCTGCGACCAATCCCGCAAAAATGCCGTCAAGGACCGGCTGCAGCCCCCAGACAATTCCAGGTTTTGCTTCATCATATATCTTAAAGTTGAATGCCGCTTTTGTTCCGGCAATCTGATTTGAAATCGCAAGGCCCAATATCTTATCCGCATAAATCCCGGATGCACCTTCTTTTGAATCAATTTCACGTATTCCCCTGCCGTTGAGGTCCTGTTCGGTTCTCATTGCAGCCGCAAGCAATGCAACAACATTGACATCACTCAAGGACCTGAGAATTTGCTCCTTCATCTTATCTCTCAATTCTTCAGTTATTTCAGCACCTTCAACAAGCTCCATTCCCGCATCGACCAGATCTCCAATTTGGATTCCCCATGAAACGAAATAATCAAGGATGCCGAATGTCAAACCATAATACCTGAAGGCATCCTCCAGGCTGATTTCAACGGCTTCGGATATTCTGACTTTCAACTCATCGAAATCCATATCATCATATTCGGCGTTGTTGATGTCCAGTGACTCTCCGTCATTTTGGGGAAGATTTCCCAGAACAGCCAGAAAATCATCGGTGTTGAGAATATTTCTTATATGCAAAGGAAGCGCCATATCGGCCAGGACCCTGTCTTTGACTCCGGTTATCAGCTTGAATATCTTAAGCAGGTCCTTTGGTGAAATCGCCTTATCCAAATAGACCACATGGCTGAAATTGATTCTTGCATCGACGAACCCCTTAGGGGAATTGGCGACCTTCAGCTCATCCGTAAAATCTTCAATGACAACATCATTTGCCATGAATGTGAAAATGGTTATGTCATCATAAGCATTGGTGAAGTAATCAAGGGAATCGGTTGCCTGGGCAATGTATGATGACTGTGACTGATTGAAAGCCTGTGCCCTTTTTGCAGTGGCTCTGAAATCGTCTTTTGCCTTTAGGATGTTGACATTTTCAATTATGTCTATTCCGTCGCTTACCGTAAAATCACTGAATGCTAAAAAGTGATTTGGGTTATTAATGCAAATCCCATAATCCTTTTCAATGACATTAAATTTCATGAGATAATATATATTAATTATTTAATTTAAAGTTATATTATACCACTTTAATAGGACTTATCATTATGACAATAATTATTGACCCACAATCCAGTGGAATAGCCGGAAACATGATAATTGGAGCATTTGTCGATTTGGGAGCAGATGCCAATGAACTGAAGGAAATAATGGAAAAATCAGCACTCGAATTTGGAAGGGTTGAGGTGACTTTTGATAAAATCCAAAAACACGGAATCGATTCAACATTCTGCCATGTTGAAATGCTTGAAAACAAGCCACCCCTCAATTATCCCGAATTCATTTCAAAAATTGAAAATCTGGATTTGGAAGAAAATGTAATGGCAACTTCCGTCAATATATTTAAAAGAATAGCCGAAGCTGAAAGCAGGGTCCACGGAAAGACAATGGATGAGATTCACTTTCATGAAGTCGGCGCAAGCGATGCGGTTGCCGATGTGATAGGTTCCGTTTATGCATATTATCAATTGAGCTTTGATTCACAAAGGATTATCGGTCTTCCAATAGCAGTCGGAGGTGGAAGGGTCAAAACCGCACATGGAACAATACCTGTTCCTGCTCCTGCCGTTGTTGAAATCCTGAAGGATGCAAATATCATCGGAGGCCCTGTCGACAGCGAGCTTGCAACACCTACAGGATCTGCAATATATATGGAATTGTGCGATGAGATAAAAGAGTTCATTCCAATGGCAAAACCTGAAAAAACCGGTTACGGCGCAGGCAGAAAGGATTTTGACCATCCTAACGTTTTAAGGATAATTGAAAGTTCAGACATCACCCCAAGCGATGAGATAGATGTCATCGAAACAAACATCGACCATCTCACCGGCGAAGAAATGGGCTATCTGTTTGACGTGCTCCTGGATGCCGGCGCCAGCGACGTGTCAATCACCCCAATAATCATGAAGAAAAACAGGCCCGGAAACCTTCTTAAAGTAATTTCGCGAAAAGAAAACAGGGAGACTATTCTGGAGGTAATCTTTAATGAAACCGGCAGCCTGGGCATCAGAATCGCACCACACATCCACAGGGGAGTTGCAAAAAGGGAATTTGAGGTTGAAACATTCACCATAAACGGCAGGGATTATGATGTGACATTCAAGACAGGTTATGTTGCAGGCAAAGTCATATCCAGAAGGCCTGAATATGAAGATCTTAAAAGAATCGCAAAGGATAGCGGACTTGCCTTAAAAGACATCAAGGAGATGATTCGATGAAAAAAGCCATTTCAGTCTTATCGGGAGGCCTTGACTGCACTGTTGCAACATGCGTTTTTGATGAGGAATATGAAATCCATGCAATAACATTTGATTATGGTCAAAAGGCCGCTAAACAGGAGATCAATGCTTCAAAAAGAATCTGTGAAAAGATGGGCTGGATGCATGAAGTGATTGATTTGCCTTGGCTTTCAAATATCAGCACTTCAAGCCTGAATACCGATGCAGACATTCCTGAACTTGGCGAAGATGATTTGGATGATTTGGATAAAAGCAGTGAAACTGCAAGCAGCGTTTGGGTACCTGCAAGAAACACAGTCTTTACATCAATTGCACTGTCCTATGCTGAAAGCATCGGTGCAGAAATTATTATCGTCGGATGGAACGGCGAGGAAGGTGCCACATTTCCCGATAATTCCAAACAGTATATGGAAAAATTCAATGAACTTATTGATGTCGGTTCACCTGATAAAATAAGAATTGAAGCATCAGCCATTGATTTGAATAAGGAGGAAATTGTTGAACTTGGCATTAAGGTCGGTGCTCCAATGGAGTTGAGTTATTCCTGTTATAAAGGAGATGACAAACCCTGTGGAGTTTGTGAAAGTTGTGTGAGGCGAAAAAGAGCATTTAAAAAATTAAATATAAAATATGATTAGTCATCATATTTTTTTAGTCTCTTGTTCCAGTCTACCTTATTCAGTTTCACGTCACGTCTCATATAATCTGCAGCATCACTTACTGAACAGTATAAATCATCAAATCCTTCTTTTGATTTTCTATAGTTTGCAGTATTGGTTCTTTTGATTCCAATCTTTCCCGCTTCGGTGTATGAATCGATATCTGCACCGATGTAGATGAATTCCCAATTGTGGTTGGAAATCAAATTCCTGATTTGTTCTTTCGAATATTCGCGGGAGGCGTTTTCCAAACCGTCAGTCATTATTACAAAGAGGACTTTGTTGTCTATTTCCTTATCGAGACTATTGATTGTTTTTCCGATTGCATCAAGAAGTGCAGTGCATCCTCTTACCCAGTATTCGTTTCTGGTCAGTTCGGCCACATCGCCGATTGCTTTTCTTTTGTATAGCACTTCGTATTGGTCATCGAAAAGGATTGTAGTTACACGGGTGTTCAAGTTTTTGTCTTTTTCCCTTTGGATGAATGAGTTGAATCCTCCAATGGTGTCGCTTTCAGAACCGCCCATGGATCCGCTGCGATCCATTACAAATATTAAATCCAAGTTTTCAGTTGATGGTACTTCTTTCATTTTTTCACTTCCACTAATTTGTGTTGTTAAGTTGTGTATAACTTACACACAATATATTAACACCATATAGTATATAAAGGTTTCCACGAAGTGAAAAAAAATAAGTGAAAAAAAGTTATTTGATTTTATCCAACATGTCCAAACCGTCATCAGACAACCTATAAAGACGGCCTTTACGTGCATCAGGATTCAGGCACTCGACAAGGTCCTTATCCTTAAGTTCCCTCAACACATTTGATATATGATTCTGTAAAATGCCACTATCCCTAGCAATCTCTTTAGGCATCTTTATGTCATCCCCAATAGCTCTTAATGTACGGGTCCTGTATTTTGATCTGTTAACATATTTAATCGTTTTTTCATCCATATTATCACCTTTAAAGTCTATTTCCACAATTCATGCAAAATTTATCTCCTTCACCAACCAACGCACCACAATTACCGCATTTCAGCTCAACATCAAATTTGGCTCCGCAAGAGGTGCAGAATATACTGTCCATTTCAGCAGGAGCTCCGCATTCCTGACAGTACTTCACATTATTTCTTACCACATGAGAATCTGCAAACTCGTCCTTTGGAGTGGGAACTTCACCTAAAACGGGCCCTGAATGAAAATCCCTTTCATTTTCAATCTCATGAATCAGCTCATTCATTACTGCAATCCTTTTCGAATCTGCAGGATGTGTTGAGAAAAAATCATGCTCATTAGAGTTATGATTTGCCATTGACTGCCAGAACGCAGGGATTGGAGAAATGTCATAACCTGCCCAGTGGATTATCATCATGCCCAGACGGTCGGCTTCAAGTTCCTGGTCCCTTCCCCACGGATTCATCAACAGGAATTCCGAACCTATATCGGCAGCATAAGTGGCAGCCCTAGTCAAAGAGCCAAATTCACCCAGACCCACCAAATCCATGGCGATGCTGCCAATCCAGGCGGCGGAAGTGATTGCACCTTTTGCAGTCTGTGCACTGGCCCTTGTTCTTGAATGATCCAGAAGGGCATGAGCCATTTCATGACCTAAAATGAATGCCACCTTGTCTTCGGTGTTTGCAATTGACAGAATGCCTGAAAACATTACGATTTTTCCTCCGGGCATGCAAAATGCATTTACCGTATTGTCTGCAACCAAATGAAAATCCCAGTCATAATAATCCTCAACATAATCCAGTCTGCCTATTTCAGAGAGATAATTTTCGACCGCCTGGATTAATCTGATGGCCACGCCTCTGACAATCTGTCCGTCAGGAGTATTGTCCAGGAGCTGAGCCCTATTAATCATATTATAATATTCGTTATATGAACTCTGGAGGAAATTGTCATCATTTACAATGTCAAAATGTGATTTTCCGGTAAACGGATTTATGCCGCTTCTATCATCCTTTGCCATATTATATTTTATTAACACTTTGTGTATAAAAAACTTTTTGATTGATTTCGCCATATTGAAAATCATTTCCAAATTTAAAAAAAATCAAAAATGAAAATTAAGCTCAAATGAGTATAATTTCAATAATATTTATATAATTAGATATCGAAAAATAATAGATGAGTACAAGTTAATTTGTATCTTAATAGATTTTTATTTATTTGAAAATCATATTAAAAAAAACATAATTTTAAAATTATCGTGTGGGAAATGAAATGAGCAGAACAAAGAAATTAATAATAGCTATTCTTTTAGTTATTCTTGTGGGACTCTTGGCTTCAATTTACGGAGCATTAAATACAGGTCCGGATTTAACACAAGAAGATAAGGATATCCTTATATTGGCTGCAGATAAATACGAGCAATCCAACGGAGGAGTAGATATGGCATTCATGATTCGTTTGGAAAATGGAAGCTTTAAGAACTACACTCCAATTTATCCAGGTGACATGACACACCCAACACAGCCCGCATCCAGTGCGATTGGAGGCGGAAAGATGTTTATGCACGACAGCCTTTATGATGGCGTACAAGACGGTATGAAGTATGCAAAAGAGATTGTAGAAGCAAATACCAACTTTACTCCAGATGCGGTTATTTTAGTGTATGACGAAGGTGTGGACAATATCATTAACACTATACGGCCGATAAAGATTGACGGCCAGGAAACCAACCTCAGTGCAGCAGACATCATTCGTGAAAACGACGCATATGCAGGATATGCAGGTAATGAAGGCGTAAGTGGTACAATGTCCAGAGGAGACGCAGTTATGGTATTGGTAAAAGCATTAGCAAAAGCCGCTGCAGATCCGGATAAAAAGTCAAAAATGGTAAATGCCGCTTTAGAGGAATATTCTAAAGGAAATATTGTAATGCAACCTGAGGGTTCATTTACAAAATTGCTTGCTACGAAAGGTGTAGAAAGCTTAGGAAAATAAAAAACAAATCTTTAAAGGATTAGACATAATTCTTTAAAGAACCTTTTTCTTTTTAAAAGTTTAAAAAACCTCAACTTTTATAACAACTTTTTTTTAGTGATTAAACCCAACGATTAATCATAAATATTGTTAAGGTGCAAAAATGAGTTCAACTAAAGACTATTTAGAATATATTCTCGAGCAGTTATCCTTTTTGGATGAAATAACATACCGCTCAATGATGGGCGAATACATCATATACTATCGTGGAAAGATTATTGGAGGCATTTATGATGACCGCTTCTTGGTAAAGTAGGTGAAATCCGCTAGAGAAATGATGCCAAATGCCATATGGAATTACCCTATGAAGGGGCTAAGGAAATGCTGCTTGTTGATGACGTGGAAAATAGAGAGTTCCTCAAAGAGCTTTTGGAAGTTATGTATGACGAACTTCCAGCCCCAAAGAAAAGGCGCAAATAGGAAATGTAAGAAAATCTTGATGTGCAATATTACCCTGCTTTTCTTCCATCATTATGGAAAATAATATATTAAACAATGAACAAAACTATATTTATAATAATTCAAAAGTATGCATAAAATGAGGTAGGTAGCATAAACGCCAATAGAAAAAAATCATTAATTCGTTCAGATGAACTTGATAGGATAGCCATTAATGACATGGACCATAAAGCAGAAGTCAGAATAGGATTCAGTGAGTTTTCCAATAATTTATATGAAAACACTAAAAATAAAATTCTTAAAGAATTGAATGCCACTGAAAAAGACTGGAACGACTCAAAATGGCAATTAAAAAATCGAATCAGCAGTGTTGATGAGATTTCAAAATATATCAAACTCACTGACGAGGAATATGATAACATAAAAAAGGTTGGGGAAAAATACCGGTTTGCAATAACCCCCTATTATTTTTCATTGATTGATTTTGACAATCCCAATTGTCCAATAAGATTACAGTCAATTCCTGATGTTAAAGAATTGGATGAATCAGGAGAATTAGATCCTATGAAAGAGGAACAATCCAATCCTTCAGGAAGAATCACCAGAAGATATCCCAATAAGCTAATCATCAATGTAACCAATGCCTGCCCTATGTATTGCAGACACTGCCAACGCAGAAGACTGATTGGCAACTTTGACAAAAACACCTCCAAAGAGGACATTGACACTTCAATCGAATTCATAAGGAATCACGAGACCATAAGGGAAGTGTTGATTACCGGAGGAGACGCATTATTATTAAGCAATGCCCGATTAGAGGATATTTTCAATAAGCTATCCAAGATACCTCATGTTGAAGTGATAAGGATTGGTACAAGAACCCTGTCAACACTTCCATTCAGAATCGATGACGAGCTAGCATGCCTGCTCAGAAAATACAGGGTGCAGGTTTCAACACAGTTCAATCATGCCTGTGAAATCACCCCTGAAGCGGTCAGGGCAATCGATATATTGGTAGACCATGGAATACTTGTAAGAAACCAGATGGTGCTGCTGCATAATGTGAATGATGACAAATACTGCATTCAAAAAACCAATGAGGAGCTTCACAAGTATCGTGTAATTACATATTATCTGTTCCATCCGAAAGATGTCAAAAGCACCAAGCACTTTCAGGTCGACATTTCCAAAGGTTTGGAAATCATGAAACACTTGGAAGGCAGAACAAGCGGAATGTGCAAACCTACATATGTATATAATGCTCCAGGTGGCCTTGGAAAAGTTCCTTTAGTGCCAATGGAGAATATTGAATGTGGAGAGGACGGATATAAACTCACAACCTGGGAAAACAAAAAGATTACAAAAGGTTTCGAATAACACCCATTTAAGCCATCCCCCCAAATTACCTATCCTCCAATAATTAGGGATATTCCTTGTTTTTTATTTTTTTAAATTAAATTTTACCAAATCTATTTTTAACAGGATATTAATCATTATTTTAATCAATATTGTGCAAATATTATAGCAATCAATAAACTGCTTCCACGATTTTAGTTTATATTTTTGAGGACATTCAAAATATTTATATATCAATAATGATAAATCAATTAATCGGAAGGAATGTTCCTTCCGACTATGTATTTAATTAAATTCATTAAGTCGAAAATGGTTCTCCACTTTCCATATTGTTCAACCAAGTGGATAATATACTCAAAAAAATGACGTGAGAAAATGTCAGCAAAAGATAATAAACTAGACCAAATAATTAAAACAATAGAAGTAAACGACATAAAATTTTTAAAGTTAGAACTCTCAGACATACACGGATTACCAAAAAGTATGGCAGTACCTCTTAAAAAAGCTGATGACGTTGAAGACATAGTGAATGACGGATTACTGTTTGATGGATCATCAATAGCTGGATTAGCTTCAATAAACGACAGTGATTTACTTGCAAAACCAGATATCGACACATTCTCAACAATCCCATGGAGACCTGAAGTAAAAGGTACCAGCAGATTCATATGTGACATCTTCACTACTGAAGGAAAACCATATGACGGAGATCCAAGAGGAGTGCTTAAAAAATCTCTAGAATTGGCTGAAAAAAGAGGATACCAATTCAATATGGGTCCAGAACCGGAATTCTTCATCATAACAAAAGATGAAAATGGAAATTACATTCCTGCAGATGAAGCCGAATACTTTGATGTGGAACCTTTAGACCAAGGTACAGACATCAGAAGGGAAATCGTGTTAGGCTTAGAGAAACTGGATTTCAACGTGGAAGTAAGCCACCACGAAGTTGCAGCAGGACAACATGAAGTCGACTTCAAATATGCAGACGCTTTAAAAACAGCTGATGCTGTAATAACATTTAAAGAAGCTGTTAAAGCGGTGGTCAATAACTTAGGATTCAAGGCAACATTCATGCCAAAACCATTTTTAGGAATCAACGGTAGTGGAATGCACTGTAACCAAAGTTTGTTTAAGGATGGAGAAAACATCTTCTATGATCCGAATACCGAAACTCAAATTTCACAAAATGCATTATACTTCATTGGAGGATTATTGAAACATGCTCCTGCACTATCAGCAATCCTGTCCCCAACTGTCAACTCCTACAAACGTCTGGTACCTGGTTACGAAGCACCATGTTACATTGCTTACGGCTTTAAAAACAGGTCAACATTATTAAGGATTCCTGCATCCCGTGGATTAGGAACAAGAATCGAATGCAGATCCGCTGACCCCTCATGTAACCCATATCTTGCATTTGCAGTATTGCTTGAAGCGGGACTGGACGGTATGGACAACAAGATTGATCCTGGAGAACCAACTGAAGAAAACCTATTCGCACTTTCAGAAGACGAAATCAACCAAAAAGGAATTGGCAACTTGCCGACAAGCTTATGGGAAGCATACCATTCTTTAGAAGAAGACGATGTAATTAAAAACGCCCTTGGAGAAAAAGTATTCAATCAGTTCTACAATATCAAAAGGGCCGAATGGGATGCCTACAGAATACAGGTATTCGACTATGAAAGGGACGAATATCTAAACGTATAATATTATTCATTTATTTGAGTATATTGATGGTCAATTAAAACCTGTTTTTAGTTGATCATCATTATTTAAATTAAACAATGGAATGAATAATTTTAAAAGGTTTTCGGAATTATTTTTTAAGGCATATGGAATAATTTTTTAGGCATATTGTAAATTTAAAATCATTCATTATTTTAAGGCATATTGTATTTTCATTAGCATTAGTGAATTAGACTAAAAATCGGAATAAAGTCAACTTAAGTTTTTATTTGGAGGAATAAAATGTGTGGAATAGCAGGAGTAATATATAAAGATAAAAAAGCTCATCCTGTAGGAAAATCACTGACATCAATGCTGGAATCCCTGCAACACAGAGGACCTGATTCCGCAGGATATGCAATTTACGGCAGTTTGAATTTCCCTGAGAATTATTATCAATTAAACATTGAGGTAAAAAGAAGAAAAGGTACATTAGATCATTTAAAATCATTATTAACTCAATTCAGTCCAATCTATGAAGAACAGCTTATCGAATCTGTAGGAGACTCAGACGTATACAAATGCAAAATAGCATTGGAAGAATACTCACTTTTAAAACCTTGCATAAACGAAATTGACGAACTGGAAAACGTCAGGGTAATAAACGGTTCACATTCATTTGAAATGATCAAGGATACAGGAAAAGTAAAAGACATTGCAGAGAGATTTAATGTTTCAAACAGGATGGGAACACATGGAATAGGCCATACCCGTTTTGCAACTGAAAGCGGAGTGGACCGTTATCATGCACACCCATATCAAAGCTACATCATACCAGACATTACCGTGGTGCATAATGGCCAAATCACCAATTACTGGAAAATAAGAGATCCGTTAGAGAGAAAAGGACACACTTTCGAATCATTCAATGATACAGAATGCATTGTCCATTACATGGCTGACAAACTAAACCAGGGATATAAATTGGAAGAAGCACTCGACCAGGCAGTGATTGATTTGGACGGCCCATTTTCAATACTGGTGGGAACACCGAACGGAATAGGCATTGCAAAGGACAAACTTGGCCTTAGGCCAGGAGTAATGGTGGAAACCGATGAAATTTTTGCAATAGCTTCAGAGGAAATGGCATTGCATGACGTCACAGATTCAGACCAGATAGAACAAATAGCTCCAGGAGAAACAAGAGCTTATACAATATAGGAGAGTCTTATCTATGAAAGAATATGTTATTGATGCAAAGAATATGGATGAAAAGGAATTGAACCGCACCATCAAAGAGCAAGCAACATCTCATGATAAACTCATTATTAACAATCCCGAATCCAAACACAACATCTGTGCGGGTTTAATTGAAGATGTGGATATTGAAATCAACGGCTCTGCAGGATATTTTGTTGGAACAATGGTTAACGGAGCAAACATACACATCACAGGAAATGCCGGATGGTTTGCCGGAGACAACATGACAAAAGGCGAACTGATTATTGAAGGCACAGCAGGCGACGGTGCAGGTCAAGGAATATACGGCGGAACCGTTATAGTAAAAGGAAGCACCGGTTCAAGAACTGGAGAAATCATGAAAGGGGGAACCGTAATAATTGGAGGAAACAGCGGATACATGACCGGACTGTTAATGATGGGTGGCAAACTCATAATACTCGGTGATGTTACCGATGACGTTGGCGAATCCATTATGAGGGGAACCATATATGTTCTTGGAGAGGTTAAAAGCTTAGGGAAAAATGCGATTATGGAAAAAACCACCCTTGAAGATCAAAAAGAGCTGAAAGATATTCTAACCGAATATTATTTTGAACTGAGTGATATAGATTATACAAATTTTAAAAAAATTGTTAATATACAATAGGAGCTAAAAAAATGAGCGAAGATAGAATAGCTATGGTTGGAACACCTTGTGAAATCATGGCAGCATCCAAACTACAGTATTATACAGATAGCCCTATTGATGTTAAGCTGGGCTTATTCTGCATGGAAAATTTCTCATACAGGTACTTTGAAAACCTCCTGAAAGAGTATGACCTGAAAATGGACGACATTGAAAAATTCCAAATTGAAAAAGGGTTCGTATTTTTATTGCTGAAAACAAAAGAGACCGTGAAAATACCCCTGTCAGTAGCCAAAAGAATCATCAGAAAAAACTGCAACATCTGTGTGGAGCTGACATCAGAGACATCAGACATATCAATCGGGTCAATAGGATCACAGGACGGATGGTCAACATTAATAGTAAGAACCAAAAAAGGCGAAGAAATAATCAATGGAGCAATAAAACAGGAATTCATTGAAGCCAAAGACCTCACAGAATCACAATTCAAACTACTCAACAAGATTGCAGAAAGCAAAATAAACAAAAATCTGGAAACCATAGAAAGAAGGGAATTTTTGGCTCGGCCTGTGCTGTATCAGCGAACAAAATCAGAAGAGTCAATCAACAAGGACATTTCAGAGTCCAATTTCCAGGATTTGAAATCCAATGTCATAGATGTTGGGGCATGTGTCCTTTGTGGAGCATGCGAATACGCATGTCCGGATGATTTGATAAAAATTGATGATACAAAACCGATAATGAGAAGCGAATGTCCGGATGACTGTCATGCATGCTTTACAGTGTGTCCAAGAACATTCATTCCTGAAGACTTGCGAAACGACAATTCAAAGCCTGTAGGCGACTTCATAAAAATACTGACAGTCAAATCCCTGAAACATACACAGGGTCAGAACGGTTCCATCGTCACAACACTGCTTGACTATCTATTGACAAACAAAATCATAACTGAGGCAATAATTGTTGACAAGGAAGATCATCTGGCCTGGAAACCTTATGCAAAACTAACAAATGCGATTGATGACGTTGTCAAATCCGGAGGAACAAAATATTCCGTATGTCCGGTATTCAAACCATTGAGAGATATAAAAGAGGAGGTGAATTAGATGTCATTTACAGTTGAAAGGAAAATAGAGATATGCAAACAGAACAATAACCGACCTGGGTGCTGCTGGTATCTATGTGACAATCCAAAACACTCAGCCTGTAAAAACTGTTACAGCTGCTATTCAAACTGTCCTCACGACGTATATGAAGTGATCAATGATGAGCCTCTACCAATCCATCAGGAAAACTGTGTAGGATGCAAAATATGTGAGGAAATGTGTCCGACACATGCGATATACGTAAGGCCTCTTGCCGATGAGGGAAGGGGAATCTGGTCAAACTCAACAATGGTTGAAATCAAACGTAAAAGTCAAACAGGTTCATATAAAGTGAGAGGTTGCGGATTGACCCGGAAAATCCCAACATTCGACGACTTAAGCATACTGCCTGCACAGGTTTCAAGGCCTCCAATAGACTCCTACAGGGAAACATGCAAAACTTCAGTGGTGCTTGGAGACAGGTTTGCTGAAAATCCAATTGAGATAGACACACCTATCATGATCGGGGCAATGTCATTCGGTGCGTTAAGCAAGGAAGCCAAAATTGCATTGGCTATAGGAAGCAGCAAAGTGGGATCAATCGCCAACACAGGTGAAGGAGGAATGCTTCCTGAAGAAAGACATTATGCGGACAAACTGATTGCCCAATATGCGTCAGGCCGTTTCGGAGTTTCAGCCAGTTATTTGAACAATGCAGAAGCTGTCGAAATAAAAATAGGTCAGGGCGCAAAATCCGGTATGGGAGGACACCTGCTTGCCCATAAGGTAACAGCAGAAGTGGCAAGAGTCAGAAACATTCCAGAGGGAACCTCCGCATTAAGTCCTGCCAGACACATGGACATTGTCGGACCTGAGGATTTGGGCATGAAAATCAATCAGCTAAGAGAGATTACAGATTGGAAAATACCAATCATTGTCAAATTCGCATCCGGAAGAGTGGAACAGGACGTGAAAATTGCAGCAAAAGCAGGTGCAGACATAATTGTAGTTGACGGTATGCAGGGAGGAACCGGTGCCGGACCTGAGGCAGTTACAGAACACGCAGGCATTCCTACAATAGAAGCAATAGTGAAAGCCGATGACGCTTTAAAAGACGTGAATTTAAGAAGCGAAGTGAGTCTTGTTGCAGCCGGAGGAATAAGGTCCGGAGCAGATGTTGCAAAGGCAATAGCATTGGGCGCAGATGCGGTATATATTGCAACCTCCGCACTGATATCAATAGGATGTAAGGTCTGCCAGACATGTTCTGAAGGAATCTGTCCGAAAGGAATTGCAACACAGGAAAGAGTCCTCAGAAGAAGACTGGATCCTATAAGAAAAGGACAGCAAGTTGCAAATTATATTGAGGCAATGACTCAGGAAGTGACCGCATTAACCCAGCAGGCAGGAAATACCGATGTGGAGAAACTTGAACGTCAAGATCTAGTTGCATTAACAATGGAAGCTTCACAACTGACTGGAGTACCAATGGTTAGAGATTAAAAACAGATATTAGGAGACATTATTATGGCGCCATTTGAGAGAGCTAAATCCGGAATTCCGGGACTTGACAAAGCCTTGGACAATATCCGTTTAGGGGATAATGTAGTATGGAACGTCACCAACCTACATGAATTTTCCTACTTTGTCGACCCTTACGTAAAGCAAGCAAAAGAAGACAACAGGAATTTGATATACATCCGCTTTGCCAATCACCCTCCATTGATAGATATGAGCGATGAAGATTTCAGATTACTTGAAATCGAAGAGGAAAATCCCAAAAGCGAATTTTGCATGATAGAACGTGACGGGATTAAAATATATAAGGTAAATCCCTATAACCAATTTGAAACATTCACTCTGGAAGTCCACAGAATAATCGAAAAAGAGGGATTTGATGCATTCTACGTATTTGACTGCCTAAGCGACCTTCAGGCGGTCTGGTCAACAGACCTGATGATGGGCAATTTCTTCAAGGTCACCTGCCCATTTCTGTTCCAACTGGATACAATAGCATATTTCCCAATCATTCGGGGAAGGCATTCCTATGATGCCATAGCAAAAATCCGTGAAACAACACAGCTGTTTTTAAATGTGTACTCCAATTCTCCAGAGGAAGTTTACGTATCCCCTTTAAAGGTATGGAACAGGTATTCGCAGACCATGTTTTTGGGACATAAGTTCAACCCAATAACAGGTTCTGTCAAAGTTCTAAAAGATGGACAGGAAGTCAGCAAATACTACAAAACCATTAATGATTCTGATAAATACCAAAACGGACAGATTTTGGACAGCTGGGAAAGGTACATGCTTCAGGTCAGAATGAAATATGGCGAAGGCGAGAACATTGATGACGAGTGCGATAAAATCTGCGAGCTGATGATGACAAAGGACAAGAGGATGCTTTCCAAAATCAAGGAATACTTCACCTTCGAGGATTACACCACCATCTATGACCGCCGCGTAGGCAGCGGACTGGTAGGGGGAAAATCATGCGGAATGCTGCTTGCAAGAAAGATAATTGAAAAGAACTGTCCCGACATCTACAACAACAGCTTTGAACCGGATGACTCCTTCTATATAGGTTCCGACTTGTTTTATACATATATCGTTTCAAATGACTTATGGGACCTTCGGGTAAAGCAGAGAACACCTGATGGATATTACAAATACGGCAGGGAACTGGAGGAAGCGCTTAAGAACGGTACCTTTTCCGATGAAATCAAAAAGGAATTCATACACATACTGGATTATTTCGGACAAAATTCGATAATTATCAGATCAAGCAGTTTCCTTGAAGACGGATATGGAAATGCATTTGCAGGAAAGTACGAATCAGTGTTTTGCGCAAATAGGGGAAGCCTTGAGGAACGTCTGGAGGCTTTTGAAGAGGCTGTAAAAATTGTATACTCAAGTACCATGAACATTTCCGCTTTGGAATACAGGAAACTGAACGATCTTGACGATACCGATGAACAGATGGCACTTCTGGTTCAAAGGGTTTCAGGCTCATACTATGGAAACTACCTCTTCCCAACTGCAGCAGGAGTAGGATTTTCATACAGCCCATATTCCCCTCTTCCGGATATGGACAACAGCAAGGGGATGCTGAGGCTTGTAATGGGTCTCGGTACAAAAGCCGTCGACAGGACAAAAAAGGACTATCCGAGAATTGTCAATCTTGACAAACCTGAAGTGACACTAACAAAAGACATAAAAGAAAAGCACAGGTATTCCCAACATTATCTGGATGTCATTGACCTGAAAAATGTAAGTCTGCATGACATTCCGGTTGATGAAGGCCTGGACGTGATTCCAAGATATTCCAAAAGGGTGCTGATTGAGCATGACCGTGAAGCGGAAAGAATGTTTCGTGACCGTGGACAGCGCCGTGAAATTGTGTTCGTCAATTGTGAGGGCCTCGTTAAAAACGAGGAGTTTATAAGAGTCATGAAGGAGATTCTAAACACTCTTGAAACCGCCTACGACTATCCTGTCGACATAGAGTATACCGTCAATGTCGGAGAGGATGGCACATTCAACATAAACCTCCTGCAATGCCGTCCGCTTCAGGTTTCAGTCAATGACAAAGCCATTGAAATGCCTGAGGACAAGAACGTCTTCTTCCACATTAAAGAGTCTTCCATGGGAATGTCACGGAAAAACAAGATTGACACAATCTGTTATGTTGACCCCCACAAGTATTACGAGTATCCATATGCCCAAAAAAGTTCAATTTCACGGGTTATAAGTGACGTGAATGCATATTGCAAAAGCAATGACAAAACAGCAATCCTGATAGTTCCGGGAAGAATAGGTACATCCTCTCCCGAATTGGGAATTCCGGTAGTGTTTGCAGACATCAGCCATTTCACTGCAATCCTTGAGGAATCCTACAGTGAAGTGGGTTACATGCCTGAACTGTCATTCGGAAGCCATATGTTTCAGGATCTTGTGGAGGCTGAAATATACTATGGGGCACTGTTTGAAAATGAGAAGAAAATAGAATACAACAAGGACATGGTCTTTGATTATCCGAACATCCTGAAGGATATAAATCCAAATTTGAATGAGGAAGTATATTCAATGATACAGGTCATAGATTTTGAGGACGAAAAGGCGGAATTCTATCATGACATGACCAAGGATGAAACAATGTGCATTTTCAAATGATTATAATGAAAGAGATTTCATTATTTTAGGGCAGGCGGGTGGGACATATGCCTTTTTATTTGTAATAAACCTTTTGCACAAAAAAGATTTTTTCAAATAAAAACAAAAGTATGACAAAATTCCGTGTGTTAATGGCCCTATGAGCTAGGGTCATTTCACATTTTAAAAACACCATCTATTTTTGACATTCCATGAAAAAAATAATTTAATCATCTAACTAAGCCGCAGAAGTAGCCTCATTAGCTATGTGAGATTAAAATACTGAAAGAAGCGGATGAGATATTAACTTTCAAATCGCAAAAGCTTTGAAATGTTGAAGCTGCATTTGATAATTATACAGGTGGCTTTTGTATCAGCATATTAATGAATATTCGGCAAACGATACAGAGAGCCATACACCAGTACATAAACTTATTAGACAATTCCCATATAAATTTAATTATCGAATTAGGAGGAAAATATCATGAATAAGAAAATAGTGTTTGCATTAATCATAATGGGCCTGCTTGCTGTTTCAGCGGTCAGCGCTCAGAATTCATTATTCTTTGGAAACAATAATGATGATTCAATGTATCAGGTCTCCCTAATGCAGGCTTTCATGCATGGGGAATATAATGGGGTAGTCACTGTTGGCGATTTAAAGTCACATGGTGACATCGGCCTTGGAACATTTGAAGGAGTGAACGGTGAGATGATAATCTTGGACGGCGTCATATATCAGGCGGCCGCTGACGGAAGCATCAATGTCATGTCTGATAATGAAAAAATACCATTCGCCACAATCACCAAATTTGACGAAGACGGAAAAATAGACGATATAACTGCCAAAGACTTTAACGACTTGACCTCCCAATTGGACAAGGAAATTGAAAAATATGGCACAAACAACATGTATGTAATCAAAATCAAAGGTGATTTTAAAAACATTACCGTCAGAAGCGTTGAAAAGCAAGAAGAACCATATAAGGAATTCACCGAAGTTGCAGCGGTAGACCAAAAGGTATTCAACCACACTGACCAGACCGGAACACTTGTGGCAGTATACTTCCCTGAGTACATGAACGAGCTGAACATGCACGGATGGCATCTCCATTTCCTCTCTGACGACAAGACAGTAGGAGGCCATGTTCTAGGATTAAATGACTTTAAAGGATCCGGACAAATTGATGAAATCCACGAATTCAACATGATTCTTCCAACCGATGATTCATTTAAAAATATGAATTTCACCGAAGACATGTCCAACAAAATAAGCAGCGTAGAATAACTCCCTTTGAGTTATTCTTCTTTTTTATTTTTAACACCATTAACTAGGTTCACAAACCATCTAAAAAAACACCCACTATTTTAAAATCCTCTAAAAATTTCGAACTTCAACTATCGAAAACTGACTTCTGTAAAACCTTTGATATATATCAAAAATCCTGTCTTTACCTTGCCCATCAAGATAATGGCCGTTTCCGTCGATTGTAATGCTTTTAGAAAATTCAACTGTTTCAGTGCCCTTATAATCATAATCCCTGTCCAAATAAATTGTAGAACCCTCTTCAGCACCATCAATTAAATCCTACAAATCCTTAAAGCTGCCTTCATCGGCACCTAATTTTTCGCCGTCGGCAGAGGTTAAAATAGTGTTGTTTTCATCAATCTGATTGTCGGTTGATTTTAAAACATCAACACTTTCTACTGTATGTTCGTTCGTAACTTCGCCGATTGTATCTGTATCATTCACATCATTTGCAGCAACCGCCGCCAATGAGAATGAAATGACAAATAAAATCGCAAAGATTACCACTATAATATTCTTCATGAATAACTCCTCATTAATATCAAATCATAATTCAATTATACTATACTATAATTTATTTTTAACATAATATAATTATTTTTAAAATTGAAACAAATAAAATAATTGCTAGAAAAATGAGTTATTCACAAGAAAAATAAAAATATAATTAAAAATAGAGTAAAAAATCTTATTTTAGTGTTTAAAACATGTACTGGTCTTTTTAGAGTAGCAGTTATTGCAGCTTTGACAGATTGATTCTCCCTCACCGTTCGTTTTCCACTCGGCCAGAAAGTCGGCCTGTGCCACAAACGGCTTGGACATTGACATGAACTCCACCTTTGAATGGTTCAAGACATCGTTCATTGATTTCATGTCCCTTAATGATCCTCCCAAAATAACCGGAATCTCTAAAGAGCCAATCAGCTCATCGGCATATACAAGGAATGGATTCTTATCCTTTCCGTCATAAAGATATGATATTGTACGTGCAGTCAATTGAATGCTGTCTGCACCTGCTTTTTCCAATTCCTTTGCAACCTCGATACTCTCTTCTGCAGTCATTCCATCCTTTCTAACATCCCACGGATTGATTCTGATGCTTACATGAAAACCGGGCATTGTCTTTTTGATTACCTTGATAATCTCTGAGGCGATTCTCACACGATTTTCAGTGTTTCCACCATAATTGTCCTGTCTTTGATTGAAGTAAGGGTTTATGAAACGTGCCAAATAGAAATTGTTTCCCATATCAATCTGAATTCCGTCAAAACCTGCAAATGAGAACTTCTTGGCAGCCATTATCACTTCAGCCTGCAGTTTCCTTATTCCTTCAGAGGTTAAATCATTCGGTTCCGCCTTCTGATTGTCACCGTCATCATAGTAAAAGAACGCCAATTGACCTAAAATTGGAACATCAAAATTATGGCAGATGTCGGTTAGCATCTTATATTCCTTAACGAACCCCAAATAATTCAGGTTTGCTGAATATGGTGCAAAACGGTCCTTGCGGTCAAGCACAAACATCTCTGATATTATCAGACCGGTTCCACTACCTGCAATCCTTTCATACTTGTCATAGATTGCAGGAGATAAAAATCCTCCATCTTCAGTTTCGGTTTCCCATGTGCCGGTCCTCACAATCCTGCTTTTAAGCTTCAAATCTCCAAATTGACATTCATCAAAAATATCTTTCATAATCATCACCAAAATAACTACTCTCTACAATAGTTAACTTTTAAAAACATATAAATTAACAGGTAAGTTTGAAATTACTAAAAAAAAAGAAAAAATAAAGGCAATCTATTTGATTACCATTATACAGTCATCTTTCTTGAGTTCGTCACCATCACTCACGAAGATTTCCTCAACGACACCATCCACTTCGGATTGGACATCGTTTTCCATTTTCATAGCTTCAACAACACAGATGGTGTCTCCCGCTTTGACCTCGTCGCCCACTTCAACAGTGAGTCTGATTACCATACCCTGCATTGAGGACAATACTGCACCTTCCTTATCCTTACAGTCGTTTTTCTCCTCTTTAGGTCCGATGTCAATACCGGTAGGCAATATTTTTACATTGAAGATGTCACCGTCAACTTCAACATCATATTCGTTTGGAATTTCCTTGGCGACAACAACTTCCACAGATCCTCCACGGGTTCCAGGAATAGGTTCAGGTTCCAAATCACCTTTAAGGAATTTCGGAGCTATTTGAGGATATAATGCATAAGTCAATGCATCTTCATCAGATTTGACAAATCCTGCCTCTTCACCTTCTGATTTGAATTTTTCAAATTCATCTTCAAGCAGGTCAGCCGGCCTGCAGGTAATGACCTCCTCATCACCGATTACCTTCTCAAATATTTCAGGGTCAACCGGTGCCGGAGATTTACCGTACATTCCTTTCATGTATTCCTTAACCTCATTTGATACGTTCTTATATCTTTCCCCACCCAACACGTTCATTACTGATTGGATACCGACAATCTGACTGGTTGGAGTTACAAGCGGAGGATATCCCATGTCTTTTCTGACTCTTGGCATCTCCTCAAGCACGTCAGTGTATCTGTCCATAGCATTCTGTTCCTTTAACTGTGATATGAGGTTTGAAAGCATTCCGCCAGGAATCTGATATAACAATACGTCAGTGTCAACACTTTCTGAAATAGGATCGATAAGTCCACCATATTTTGTCTTGAGCTGATCGAAGTATTCCTTGATGGATGTCAATAATTTTAAATCCAGTTCAGTGTCAAATTCAGTTCCCTGGAGCGCAGCAACCATACTTTCTGTCGGAGGCTGTGAAGTACCCCAAGCAAGAGGTGAAATAGCTGTATCTAAAACATCAACGCCGGCCTGACATGCAGCATAATAGCTGATCGGAGTCATTCCACTTGTACAATGACAATGCAAGTCGACCAACAAATCAGTTTCATCTTTCAGTTTTGTAACCAATTCGGAAGCGGCTGAAGGAGTAATCAAACCAGCCATGTCCTTGATGGATACTGAATCACAGTCAAGAGCTTCCAATTCCTTTGCAAGCTCCACAAAATTATCCAATGAGTGTACCGGACTTATGGTATAACTTATTGTCCCTTGAACATGTGCACCCTGATCCTTTGCCACTTTAATTGCTTTTTCCATATTTCTTATATCGTTTAAAGCATCGAAAATTCTAAAAACATCCACTCCGTTTTCATAGGATTTTTCCACGAATTTTGTTACAATATCATCAGGATAATGCTTATAACCTACTAAATTCTGTCCCCTCAAAAGCATCTGTATTGGAGTGCGATTAAATGCAGCTTTCAAATCCCTTAACCTTTGCCAAGGATCATCATTTATATACCTAATACAGGTATCAAAAGTAGCTCCACCCCAAGCTTCAACAGAGAAATATCCGACTTTATCCATCGCTTCTGCAATAGGAATCATGTCTTCGGTTCTCATCCTGGTTGCAAGTAAAGACTGGTGAGCATCACGAAGTGCTGTTTCTGTAAACCTTACTTTTGCCATTAATTACACCTCTTTTAATTTGAATTTATAAAATAATCTTAAATTATCCAACTATAATATATGTTTTTTGTAATATATAAATTGAATTATAAATCGGTTAAAACAAGAGAAAAAAGAAGAGAAATAAAAATAATTAAAAAAAAAGTAGTGAAAAATTATCTTTCCAATTCGCCGGAAATGAATTTTTCAACGTTTTCATATGCTTCGTCATCAGTGTATTGAATCGGAGGATGTTTCATTGTGTATGAAGAAATTGAAGTCAGCTGACCGCCAATGCCTCTTTCCAAACCAATTTTACAACATCTTACGGCATCAATTACACATCCTGCGGAATTCGGAGAGTCCTCCACACTCAATCTCAATTCGATGTTCATAGGAACGTCACCGAATGTGCGGCCTTCCATCCTGAGGAAGCATAACTTATTGTCGTTTTGCCATGGGACATAATCACTAGGACCTATGTGAATGTCACGGTCATCCATTCTTTGAGTCAAGACTGACTGAACAGCTTCAGTTTTGGATTCCTTTTTGGAGTCCAGCCTTTCACGGTTAAGCATGTTTAAGAAATCAGTGTTACCACCGGTATTGATTTGATAGGTTCTGTCTAATTTCACTCCCCTATCCATGAATAAACTAGCTAGTGTTCTGTGTGTGATAGTAGCACCAATTTGAGCCTTAATGTCGTCTCCTACAATTGGAATTCCTTTTGCCTTGAATTTAGCATCCCATTCATCATCACTTACAATAAATACAGGCATACAGTTGACGTATGCGATTTCAGCATCAAGAGCGCATTGAGCATAGTATCTTGCGGCCTCTTCGGAACCGACAGGCAGGTAGTTTACCAATATTTCAGCACCGCTTTCCTTAAGGACGCTGACTACATCCACAGGTTCCTCGTCACTTACAACAAACGTGTATTCATCGTCATAATTTGACATGTGATCGGCAACGCCGTCCAGAACATGGCCCATGCTTACCTTAACGTCATATTTTGGAATATCTTTTTGAAATACAGTAGTACAGTTAGGTTTGGCGAATATTGCCTCGTCGATTGTTTTTCCAACTTTTCTTGCATCCACATCAAAAGCCGCAACAACTTCAATGTCACTAGGAGCATATCCTCCAATGTCCCAATGCATCAATCCTATTGCGTCTTCCGGGTTTTTACCATCATAATAATGTATACCTTGAATTAAGGAACTTGCACAGTTCCCCATTCCTACAATTGCTATTTTAATCTTGTTCAATATAAACACCAGCTATAATTATAATAAAAATAATACTTTAGTTAAATAAAATACTAATATTATCTTGGTCATATCTATTTATATAATTTATCCTTATTCATGAATTTCGTTGACTTTTTTCAGGTCCCCCCATATAATGTCAAAACTCAATTTCAGAATTTTTCGAATTGGAATGATTTAGGAAACAGTTATTTGATTGCATAATATTTTAAAACTGAATAATGAAAGTCAGAGAAAAATTAATTTAAAGATTAAATTAAAAATAATAGTATTGGAAATGAATTTGCAAAGGATCATTCATCATAGAATACTGCAAAGAATTTTTCAAAAATCATCGGGGAAGTCGTATGAATCCATATATAGAAATTTTAAGACCTGGAAATGCATTAATGGGAGCAATTTCCATTATTCTAATAGCAATAATTGATAAGACAATCAGCATACCAATCATTCTTGCAATGTTGGCCGTGTTTTTTGAAACCGCCGCAGGAAACGTGATCAATGATTATTTTGACTATAACATAGACCTCATAAACAAGCCCAAAAGACCGATTCCATCTGGACGGATTTCACTTGAAAACGGGAAAAGATATGCATATCTTCTGTTTGCCGCCGGAACAGTCTGCGGATTCCTGATCAGCTATCTGACTTCCAACTGGATTCCTTTCATAATAGTTCTGATTGCCGATGTGGTTCTTTATCTGTATGCATATAAATTAAAGGCAACCCCACTGATTGGAAATCTTGCAGTCGGATTCATGACCGGTTTCGGATTTGTATTTGGAGGATTTACAATAAACAATCCAAGCATTGTGATGACTTCAATATTTTTAGGATTCTTTGCATTTGTCATGACAACCGCACGTGAAATAATCAAGGACATCGAGGATGTTGAGGGAGACAAAAAGGACGGGGCAAGAACCCTTCCCATCATGATTGGCAAAAGGAAACCAGCAATACTCGCCACTGCCCTAATCATTATCGACTGCGCATTATGTCCTTTGCTATACCTCTACCACATTTTTGGAGTGTTATACCTGGCAGTAATTGCAGTTGCAGTAATAATATTCATCTACTCCGCAATACTGATCATGAAATCACAGGAAGAACCTGTTGCCCACAAATCATCAAAACTGTTGAAGATCGGAATGCTTATTGCATTTCTATCCTTTGCACTTGGATCATTTTTTTAACATAAATTTAAATAAAATTATTAGAAAAAATAATAACAATGTTTGAGGAATTCAATATAAGACAAAAAGATAAATATTGCCTGCTGTTTATTCTGATTTTCAGCGTCATTTTGGTCGGATACTACATTAACTTCAACAATAGCATTGGAGTCTACTGTTCCGATGTTTACGTTTATCTTTTAAATGCTCTTTATTATACGGGAATCAATCTTCGTTCAACATCCACGATTTACTTATCACCCGTAATATGTCGATTGACCTCAATATTCTTTTATTTTGGCTTTGTAAACAAGCAGGCCATTTATATAGTGACAGGAGCCTTTGCGATATTTGGAAATCTTGGATTGTATCTGCTGTTTAAAAGATATTTCAATGAGATTCTAAGCCTTGCTGGCACAATAATCTACTGCTCACTGACCCTTTATCTGACATGGCTGGCAAATGGGACCTTGGACATTCCCGCAGTGTCAATGATCATCTGGATAGTGTTATTTAGCCTCATGGCCATAGATGACAATCCCAAATACTATCAACATGCAATATTATTCCTTGTATTGGGCATCTTTACAAGATACACAATCCTACTGGTGGTGCCTGCACTTATACTATACTATGTCTATAAAAAAGGGTTCAGGATGGATAGGAAAGAGCTAAAATATATCCTGAGAGGAATTGCAATAGGGCTGATTCTGGCGGCCATAATCATGATTCCAGTAATAATAATGGGAAATGGACAATTTGATGCAGGAAGCCAAATTTCATCGGGAATGATTGGTGCCCAGGGAACACAATCCGATCCTGCATATACTGAAGACACAGGCTACTACATAGCCAATCTCCCCAATTTCATTTCAAATTCACATACAGTAATTGACGGAAATCCTACTTTAGACAATCCTACACCTCTGGCCTGGGGAATTATCGGCATATTAATACTTGGAATGTGCCTTTGGATATATGACAATAAGCAAAAACCACAGAAAAAAGATATAATAGCACTTGTATTTTTTATACTGGCAATAGCGAGCTTTACACGAATCAGTTCCGTAATTACAACCATACTTGTTTTAATAGGCATTTATTTCATGGGCAGGGACAGCAAAAATAAAAACGAATATTTCATGCTTGCATGGATATTTTCAAACATAATATTTTATAGCTACTTTACAATCAAAGTAAACAGATACTTTTTACCGGCATTTCCGGCCATAGTCTATTTCATTCTGCTTTCAATCGAAACCATAAACAAGCATATTAAAATCAACAAAAACATAATACCGATCATACTAATAGCATTGTTTATCATTCAGGCTTTCGCATTCACATACACTTTTGAAGAGACAAATAAATTTAAAGCCATAGAAGAGATTGCAGATTACATTATCGTCAACCATCCGGATTATGAAAACATTAAAATTGGAGTGTACAATGTAAGAGCCTACAACTGGTGGTTAGGTGAAAACCTTCTGCCAATAAAAAGCAGCGACACCGGAATAATTGACTCGAGCAATGCCACATATTACATATCGAACAAAGACATAAATCTGACAAACTATACCATGATAAAAAACATAGACACCATTTACCTATATGAAAAAAGTGTCTAAAGATGAAAAGCCTGTCTTGTTTTAAGGAAATGCCGAAATTGCGGCGCCGGCTGACTGCAACATATTCATCATACAGCTTGATATGAATCATTCACCACAGGCCCGCTTGAGGCCAAGGATTGCTTCAAGCCACTGATTTTTGACAAAAAAACAACCCCCTGCAAACATTAGTAAAGGATAATGCATGAGTTGTTTGCGAATTTAATGGAAATAATATGTCCAATCATATTGAAACATCGTTAAATGATGAATTATTAAGTGAAATATTTGGAAACAATGAAAAAAAATTAATTGAAGAAAAATATAAGTGTAACAAGGTTTCAAAGCAAAAAGAAAGCATTTATCATGACTGCATCAATAGTTATTAGAAACATATATAATAAAAAAAATTTATAACTAATATCATAAAGCAATTTTTAAGAGGATATTATGAAAGTTGTATGCTGTAAGAACTGTGGTGCAAAATACCAACTCGATGATGATGACGATATCACAACATTTGAGTGTTCTTCATGTGCAGGTGACTTAGAATACTTAGAAGACTATTCTAATGAGGAAACCAAGGATGATTCTTCATTCACTGACTCATTCAAATATGATAATTCATATATTGTCCAATGCCAAGACTGTGGATTAAAATATAAAATAAAAAGCAGCGATAGCATACTTGATTATGAATGTGACAGTTGTGGAGGGTCTTTAAGATATTTGGATAGTGACATGAACAAGGAATTAGACAAATATCTTGAAGAAAGACAAAAAGAAATAAACATCATTAGACAAAACTCTAAAACTGAAACTCCGACATCTGAAGAATCCGCAAATGACGAACCAGATTTCTCTATAAAATCATTCACCGGCAAACTTGGAAGTTTCTTTTCAGAAGAACATATGCAAAAAATTGCAGATGATGAGCAACTAGAAGAGGAATTGGAATTAGAGGAAAATTATCCAAGAACTGCAAGGACTACAATTCCAGACGAGGTCATGACCAAATTCGGAAGAGAATTTGCGGTTCCAAAAACAAATGATTACAATATTTTGAAGAGTTTCCTCAAAGATGAATTTTTCAAAAGCGTAAGCGAATATTACCCGAAAGATAGTGAAACTAATAAAAAATCATCTGGAAGTTTGTTGGAAAGAATAAGTATTGCTGAACCTGACAACGGCGAAGTGATACCTGAAAAGAACTCCATTCACAATCCCGACATAGGATTTGATATGAATAACCTGGACGCCAATAGCATTGTTTTGATTGTGGGTATCGGTATTTTCATAATAAGCATTATTGAAATTCTGCTTCTCAATACAGGTATCGGTATCATTGCGATATTCATTGGAGTGATAATGGTCTGTATTGGACTTTACAGATCAAGAGATGAAAAACAAGTGGAAGAAAGAACAAGAATTATTAGAGAACATTTATTAACCCTTTCTGATGATTTCTATGTATTCTACAATTTAAGAACCCCTACATCTTCATCAAGCATTAACCACGTAGTTGTCGGCCCAACTGGAATTTATGCTCTTCTTTCACAGAAATACAATCCTAAACTCAGATTGGAATCAGAAAATGAAAACTTGAATCTTATCGGTTCCACTGAATTAGATGAAGATAAGATTGAGGAAATCCCTATCGACGGAAACAAAAGAAGATTTAGATACACTACAAAACAGGCTAAATTTTCTCAAGATGATAAAATCAAGCAAAAAGCATTGTCTTTAGGTGAAGATCTGATTAACTTCTTAAACGATAATAATATCAAAAATTGCTTTGTTGAACCGCTAGTTGGTTTTATTAATAATGAAGTTGTTGTGATAAACATGCCTTTGACTGATGAAGACCTGTTTATTGAGGAACTGTTGAATAAAATTACAACCAGCACAATAAAATTAGATCAAGTAACAATTGACAAATGCGCTGTTTTACTCAGCAAATATTCTGCAGACTGTTCTGCAGAAATTTAATTTCTTTTTTTTGATACTCTATTTTTAACAATTTCACAAAAATTTTATCGCAGATGTGCGTGAAAGTGTTGCAAAAAGCTATAGCAAAGAGTTCAATTCAAATTATGAAAGAGGCCTCACGCCAAATACAACTTAATAAGAAACAATATAATTTTAATGGAACGAATATTCAAGAAAAACAGCACTGCAATTATGAGGATAATTTCCATCCAGCATATGCCACGGCATCCACAATTCCGACAATGATTCTATGCAACACAGAGGTTTTAAAAGAGACTAATCCAACATGTCAAAATTAATTAATGTATCTTCTGAAATATCTGTCTTGGCGGTTTTTCCGATGATCTCATCAATCCTTGACGGATAAATCCCTGTGCCCGGACGTTTGAATGTCAAATCATCAGCAGTTATTACATCGCCCTGTTTAATGTCCCTAATAGCAACAATTGACCTTCTTGCAAGACGCCTTGAAGATGATTCGCAAATCAAAGGCTGCTTATTTTTCATGCCGTTGATTTTAGAGAGGAAATGAACATTCCACTTGAATCTGATAACATCATCAGGGTCCATTGCATGATAATGGTCATTGCCCGGCAGGGTCTTGTCCACAGTAAAATGCTTTTCAAGAATTGTTGCCCCATAATTATAGGCAGTTGTTAAAACAGCCATATTTTCATCAGGTTTTGTATGGTCAGAATATCCTATCTCATAATTCGGGAAATTTTCAGCCAAATCCTTAATCATCATGAGATTTGCATCCTCATATGCGGTAGGGTATGACATAACAGAATGCATTATCGCAATGTCAACTGTTGAAACCTCCTCAATTGCATTGACCGCATCTTTTATTTCATTTAATGTTGCAGCGCCTGTTGAAAGTAAAATTGGCTTATTCTTGCCCGCAATATATTTGATGAATGGAATGTTGGTCAAATCAGAAGAGGAAATCTTGTAAATATCCATAAATTCATCCAGGTAGTCCACAGCTTCAAAGTCAAAGGGAGTGGATAAAAACTTTATTCCAAGCTGTTGGCAATACTCTGCAAGCTCCCTGTACTCGCCCACACCGAACTTGTCGAATTTTTTAAACATTTCGTATTGGGAAGTTGTAGGTTCTTCAGACAAATCCCGATATGCAGGGGAATTTCTTGATGCAATTGTTTGCGCTTTGTAAGATTGAAACATGACAGCATCAATACCACATTCCTTTGCCTCATTAATCATGAATTTGGCAGCTTCCATATCTGAAATTCCTTCCTTTTCGGCAAGGTCAAAAAAATTAACTCCGATTTCTGCAATCAGATATGGATATTTATTGAATATTTTCATGTTTTTGCCTCTTTAACTCAAATTTCCTATATCTTTCACGAACAATTGCCCAAATGTTTTCAAAGCCATCTTTTAAATCAATATCCAACATCTTCCGATTCATTTCAAGCCTTAATTCATAATCGTTTACCAGACTAATGAACTGGTCTATAATCTGCTGTTTATCAACATCGACCCCGAGACCCATGTTAACAAATCCGTTTGTCTCATTTGCAAAGACATGTGTCATCTCACGGTCATTCTGACACAGGCAAATTGTCGGAACTCCCAATGAACAGGCTTCATACATAGTCCTGTCGGGCGAAGTGAATATTAAATCAGCCTTAAACATGAATTCACTGACATCTGAAACATTTCTATAAATTTGAATTGATTGGTTTGATTCATATTTATCGATCAAGGCCTCCAGGCCATCATATCCCAATCCCAGAATCACGTTTATTCTTCCGCCATAGTTAGTTGACAAAATCGAATCTAGGACCTTTTCTGTGAAATTGTTCTGATCGGTTCCTCCGAAAGTGATCAAGACGTTTTCAACCTGCTGAGTAATGACCTTTTGAGGCTGGAAATAGAATTCATCCTTAAGCATATAGTATTTGTAACCTGTGAAAACGTTCTTTTCACCAGCTTCATGTTCATAGAATGCATCAATCACAATATCAGCCACTTCACTACCTACTCCCAAATCCTCAAAGTTAACGACAAAATACCCCTCCTCCTTCAGTTGGGTGACATATTCCTTGGAAGTGTCAAGAATATCATTGGCAACAATATGCGGAGAGTATTGCCTTAAAATTTTTATCAGGTCATCTTCCCCATCATAAATCTTAAACGGATAATTGTAATTGCTTACAATATCTATTCCAAGCTGATGCTGTTCATCCATAAGGAACAGAACATCATGAAAATCCAGTTTAGAAGCAAGGGACAGACATCTGTAGACATGGCCGGTTCCGATTTCATCATATGCATTTACAACGAAAGCAACCTTTCTCCTAATAAGGTAATTTTCCGCAATCCACCAGCCCTCATAATTGTCAATGTCAACGCTTTCCTGACGGGACAGTTCAATCAGTTCCAGATTGGTTCCCAGCCTAGAATCCTCATGGACAAAGTGTCTGCGAGTTATAAAAATGGCTCCGGTTTCCCTGAAATCCTTCGGAAGGAACTGCCTGTTTTTTCGCTCAATATAGTTTGGGAAATACCTCTGATTTTTCTCATCATATCCCCAACTCAAATGCCTGTCATCCACAACAGACAGTACGCTGTCAATAGAAAAATCATCAAACTTTTCAATTGCAGAATCAAGAGAGGATGGCTTCAATAAAGGCGAAGTGGGCTGAAGCGTTACAACAATATCATACTCGTCAAAAGTTTGCTTTTCCTTTTTAACCATTGCATCATATACAACAGGGTCAAGCGGAACATCATCACCGGACAACTCCTCGGAACGCATTATTACGCTTGCTCCAAATTTTTCTGACAGCGATGCAATTTCAGAATCATCAGTAGTTACCACAATATCATCAACATACTCTGATGATTTGGCTATATTGATGGGGTAGGAAATAAGGGGCCTGCGGTTAAGCAAACGAATGTTTTTGCGCGGAATGCCTTTTGAACCTCCCCTTGCAGGAATAACTACTAAAATTTTATTATTGTTAAACATAAATCTCCCTTAAAATACAATAAATTTAATAATACAATAATAGATATAGTAATGATATAATATTAAATCTTCGGTGTTATTATGAGTATGAAAGAAATGTCAAAAAAATTAATAGATAAAATTAATGACTTAGCAACACCCGTTAAAATAATGCACGTGTGCGGTTCACACGAACATACAATAATGGAAAACGGAATTAGAAGCCTGCTTCCGGAGGAAGTTGAAATCATTGCGGGGCCGGGATGTCCCGTATGTGTAGTTCCATCACGTGAAATCGATGAAGCTCTGGAGCTGATTGACAAGGGAGTTACAATAACCACCTTTGGAGACATGCTAAGGGTTCCGGGTTCAGAAAGATCACTTGCAGATGCCAAAGCGGAAGGCGGAGACGTAAGGGTCGTATATGGTATCAACAAGGCAATTGAAATAGCTGAAAAGACAGACAATGATGTGGCATTCATTTCAGCAGGATTTGAAACAACCGCCCCTACAACCGCCGCAGAACTTCTCTCAACTCCGCCGGAAAACTTCTCAGTACTGTCCTGCCACAGGCTGATTCCACCGGCAATCGACTTTCTGATCAATTCAGGCGAAACTACCTTGAACGCATTAATCCAGCCCGGACATGTCTGCACAATAATCGGAACAAAACCCTTCGAATACTTCTCAACAGAATACGGAATTCCACAGGCAGTAGCCGGATTCAACCCATTGGACATATTGATGTCCGTTTACATGATTTTAAGACAAATCCATAACGAAACACCGAAAATAGAAAATGAATACAAAAGGGCCGTTAAAGAAGAGGGAAACGTAATAGCAACAGACATGATTGACCAGGTGTTCGATGTGACATCCAGGGAATGGAGAGGATTTCCAAAAATACCTAATTCCATTCTTGAAGTCAAAAAGGAATTTGCAGACTTCAACGCCCGTGAAAAATATGACATTGAAGTCAAGGACGTGAATGAAGCGCCTAAAGGATGCATCTGCGGACCTATCTTAAGAGGCCTTGCAAGACCTGAAGACTGTAAACTCTTTAGAAAAGCATGCAATCCGCTGCACCCGATTGGAGCATGCATGGTAAGTAAAGAGGGAACCTGCAACATTGCACACAGATATTCAAGGGGATAAAATGGCAATCGAAGCGATAGCAGTGGACATCGACGGAACAATAACCGACGACAAAAGGCAAATATGCATATCAGCGATTGAAGCCCTAAGGAAAGCTGAAGCCGCAGGAATTCCAACAATAATCGTTACCGGAAACGTCGTGAACTATGCCTATGCAACAGAAGTTCTGATAGGATGCAGCGGAGGCCTTGTAGCAGAAAACGGAGGAGTCGTGTTTAAGGAAGGAGAAAACAACAATGCCGTTGAAACAATGGTTGAAAGGGATTTCGTAACCTCAGCAGAAAACCACCTGAAAGAGAAGCTGGGCGAAAAATTCGACAGGAACGCATCACACGACAACATGTACAGGCTAACCGAAACCGTATTCTACAAGACAATTTCCAGAGAAGAACTTGAGGATGCCCTCACAGACTTCGAATTCCTAGACCAGCTTGAAATCTATGACAGCGGCTTTGCACTGCACATTACCGACAAACGCGTAAATAAGGGAACATCACTTAGATATTTATGTGAAAGAAACGGAATAAACATGGAAAACGTTATGGCAATCGGAGACAGCCAAAACGATGAGGATTTCCTGAAAGAAGTTGGATATAAGATAGCTGTCGGCAATGCAGACGACAAACTGAAGGAAATAAGCACATATACCTGTGAAAACATATTCGGCGACGGAGTGGCCGAAGCGATTGAAAAATTTGCATTATAGTGATAAAATGATATACGAAATTGCAGAAGACGTTAAAAGGACACTTGAAAACAAATGTGACGATTACGAAATTTATATCGATGAGGGAAGGACAATCGAACTGGATTCCCTCAAGGATGAGCTGAACTTTGCAAAAGAGGAAATCGAATTGGGTCTTGGAATAAGAATCATTAAGGACAACAAGCAGGGCTTTGCATTTACATCAAACATCAATCAGATTTCACAAACTGCACTTAAAGCCATTGAAAATGCCAAACTGACCAAAACCGATGAAAATTATGCATTTGCGGAAGTCGAAAAGGTAAGTGATGTCAAAAATGTTTATGACAGCAAATTCAGTGATTTGAGCGTTGACGATTCTGTCGAATTTCTAAAGGATACCATAGCCATCGCAAACGACAGCGGATGTGAAGTGACAGGCTCAGGGTTCAGTGCAAGCGAAGGAAGGTCACTGATTGTCAATTCAAACGGAGTCTCAATCGAAAACAAAGGAACTGGATTCGGTTTAGGATTATCCGTAATAATGCAGAATGACGGCAAGATTGCAACCGCATACAACTCCCAGTCTTCAAGATTTTTCGATATCGATGGTGAAAAACTGGCCAATGAGGTTTGTGATTTGGCAAAAAGTTCACTCAATACAAAACCGGTAGAAACCGGAGACTATAGTGTTGTGCTTGACTATTATGCTGCAATCGGATTGCTTCAAACGTTCCTGGGCGCATTTGACGGTGAAAATGTGCGCAGAGGAAGGTCAATTCTTAAAGGAAAAACTGGCCAGGAAATCGCTAACGAGTCATTGACCATTACCGACAATCCATTGCTTGAAAGGGGAATGTATTCATCAAAATGCGATGGCGAAGGAAGTGCATCCCAGAAAACAGACCTGATTAAAGATGGAAAATTAAATTCATTCATTTATGACATATATACCGCAAATTGCGAAGGGGTCAAAACAACCTCAAACGGACTTAGAGGGTCATATTTCTCAACTCCAATGATCAGTCCGACAAACCTTGAGTTTAAGTTCAGCGAAAAAAGGGATCTAAGCGAAATCAAAAGCGGCGTTTTGACAACAAGCGTCTTAGGCGCACACACTGCAAATCCGATTTCAGGTGATTTTTCAGTTGAGGCAAGCAACGCATTCAAAATAGAAAATGGTGAGCTCACAGAACCGATTTCAAAAGCAATGATTTCAGGTAACATATTTGAAATCATGAAAGGAGTTGAAGGCCTTGAAGGCGAAATCAAACAATACGGATCATTCATCATTCCAAAACTGCTGGTGCATAATTTAAGGGTGGTTGGTCAGTAGTCAAAAAAAGAGATTGAGAAAAATTAGATTTTTTTCAATTTTTCTCTGTATCTGTCAATTGTATCGTGTTTATTATATTCAACGGTCATGTGCTTTTCGGCCAATTGCTTGTCTTCATCAAATAACTTTATTTTATCATTTAAGGCCTTATCCATTTCCTTATCCAATCTTTCGAGTTGTTTTGAATAGGAATATTCTGCCTTTTTGATGTTTATATTTGTTTTGCGGGAAAGCCTTTGGATTTCCTCTTCAATATCAACTTCTTTTTTAGCCATTTTAACACCTACATTTCAATGATAGGCAATTGAATCTCGGTTACATAATCCTTTTCATCATCACAGTTGTATACGCCCTTAATAAGGACTTCCTTAGGTGATCCGATAATGTCATAGTGGTTTGCCTGGGCAACTTCAACAAGTTCCGCATAAGTGTCCATGATGCTGTCGGTCGGGCCGAAATGCCTGGCTGCCAAAACCTTATTTTCAATCATGTCAACAACGCGGATCCTTTCGGTTTCATCAGGATTGCCTTTGAGAGGTATGCTTACATCATAAACAACATCACCCTGATTCACTTCATGCCTTGGTGAGAAATAAACAATAAACGGTTCTCCATCAGTTTCGATATCTTCAGTATCAACCCAATCCATCAACATGGACAAAAACACTTCCAAATCTCCAATTGGGGTTTTGCAGTTAATAACTCCGAGCTTTTGTTCTGGAATTACCTTCACTTCATAATCCATAATTACACCTACATTAAATTTTAATCTTAATTGAATAAATATACTTCGACTTCCTCGCCTTCGTCAACAAGTTCGACCAACTTCGGAATCTTTACATAGCCGTCAGCGGTGGACAGTGAGAATATCGCTCCTGAATCCTTAAATATCGGATGGACGTTTTCCCCATCAACCTTGACCAACTGGTATTGCATTCTTCCAACCTGTGAGTGGATTCTTTTTGTGATTTTGCCCTTATGGGTTTCCAGCTCGAAGTTCCTGTCGATTCCCGCAAGCCTTGTCAATGGCTCAGCTACAAAAGCATTGAATATCATCAGTGCGGATACTGGATTTCCAGGAAGCCCGATTACGATTTTGCCGCCAATTACGCCAACGATTGTCGGCTTTCCAGGCTGGACTGAAATTCCGTGGATATGCACTTCGCCCAATTCATCCAGAACATGCTTAAGCACATCTCCCAGACCGGCAGAGGTCCCTCCGGAGCAGAACAATACGTCAACTTCCTTCAGGGATTCGGTTATCTTCTCTTTGACCTCATCATAGTCATCCCTCATGACCCCCAAAAATCGGGCATCAGCACCGCAGGAAACGGCATCGTTTTTAATCATTCCTCCGTTTACATCATAGATTTTACCATATTCAAGCTCTTCGCCCTGAAGGGTTATTTCATTTCCTGATGAAAGTATACCGACACTCGGTTTTTTAAACACTTCAATGGTTTCAAAGCCCTGTGACAACAAAACGCCGATTTTACCTGGATTTAAGAAATCGCCTTTTTCAAGAATCAATTTTCCCTCTTCAATGTCTGAGCCTTTCTTGGCGACATCCTGAAATGGGGTTGCGGTAGTCAACAAATCGACAGTCCCTTCACCTTTCTCGGCATATTCGACCATGACAACTGCATCAGCGCCTTCAGGCATTGCGGCACCTGTGCTGATTTCAATGCACTTGCCTTTTTCCACATTCCTGTCGGTGGTGGCGCCGGCTTCCAAAAAGTCAATGACCTCCAAAGTATTCGGAGACTCTTCTGAAGCTCCAAAACTGTCGCTTGAAAGGACTGCAAAGCCATCCTTCAAGGCTTTATTAAAAGGAGGAAAATCCATTCTGGAATAAACGTCATCAAATAATATTCTGCCGTAAGCGTCAGCCACATCAATCTCTTCGCTTTCAGGCTTTAAATTTTCATCGAACAACTCTTGAATAATGTTAATTGCTTCGTCGCATTCCTTAATTTTTAAAAATTCTGTTCCCATAATATCACAATATAGTAAAATCCAATAAATTAATATATAATATATTACTATAAATATAAATAATTTAATCTATTGGATAAGATTATATTATTATTTTGGAGGAGAGTATTTGTCTAAGCCTAATAACAACCAACAACAAGAGTATAGAAGGGTAAGAACTCCTAAAAAAGGAGAAATACCTGGAGTAGTTGAACAAATTATGGGACACGGTAAATTAAAAGTTCGTTGTGCTGACGGCCATATCAGAATGACCAGAATCCCTGGAAAAATGAAAAAACGTATTTGGATACGTGAAGGAGATGTAATTTTAGTAAAACCATGGGATTTCCAGTCCGACGAAAAAGCCGATGTGATCTGGAGATACACCAAAACAGAATCCAACTGGCTTGAAAGAAAAGGCTACCTGAAAATGTAGTCTCACTTACTTATTTTTTTGATTATAATGGATCCTAAAATAGCTAAAGCAGACGCCAAACATGCAAAAATTCATTCCGAAAAAAGAAAGAAGGACAACTCCGAGAGAAAGACCGGAAATGAAGTTTTTGACAAAATTACACTGGAGACATTATATAAATTAGCTAATCAGGGATACATTGATGTTTTAAACGGCGCCATAAGTACCGGAAAAGAGGCAAATGTCCTGACAGGAATAACAGACGACGAAAAGTTCGTTGCGGTCAAGATTTACAGGATTGCCACTTCTGATTTTAAAAAGATGGATTATTACCTCAAGGGCGATCCGAGATTTAATGTCAAGACAAAAAACAAAAGAAAAATCATCTATTCATGGGTGACAAAGGAGTTTAAAAACCTGACAAGACTTGAAAATGCGGGAGTCAGAGTTCCAAAACCCATAACAAGTGCAAACAATGTACTGTTAATTGAATTCATTGGTGATGAGGATGGAAACCCTGCACAACCTGTGAGAAATCAGCCTCCGCAAGACCCGGATGAATTCTGGAACCTGCTTCTTGTCGATTTGAAACGATTCGTAAACGATGCAAAGCTTGTTCACGGAGACCTATCCAATTACAATCTCCTGAACCTGGATGAAAAACCTGTGATTATTGACGTTTCACAATCAGTGGTTCTGGACAATCCGATTTCAAAGGAATTGCTTGAGAGAGACATCAACACACTTGTTCGTGAATACACCAAGCTTGGCGTTAAAACCAGTTTTGAAGAAGTTTGGGAATATATTGACCCAAAGTTTTAGAGATATCATGAATGCCTTTCCTCATCGATGTTGGTAAAGATATAACTCAATATTAAAATGATTACTGCAATTACCACTTGAACCACCCCACCCTAAAAGAGGGTGGGGATTCCTGAATTTTTTTTCACTTAATAATGGTTAATTTAAGTATTTTTTCAGGCTATCCCCGTTGAA